>CAYLND010000026.1:0-32611 GCA_964384905.1 uncultured Acidobacteriota bacterium | reverse complement strand
CGTGACATGCAGCGATGCTAGCATGTGACCTATTGCTTATGCGTAACTCAGTAACCGGAGGCCCGCCATTTCGAAAAGGATGAGTTCTGGCTCCCCAAACGACAGTCTTCTCGAACCTGCTCTCAAAACTTCCACGACCAGCCACTTAGCAGTCTAAGTCGCTAGAATATCAGAAGATCGTTCGACGGAGCTTAGGGCCAGTTCGGTGCTACGCTCATGCGCCTGTGAGCTTGCATGAACCCATCCGGTGCCGGCTACGAGCGGGTCGAGGTGTCTGCCTCAGAAGGAGCGAACAATGAGAGCGGACCTGCTGGATGACTATGCGAGTGAAAGGGAGGTTGATTACCAAGGCGAGAGGTATCTGGTGCGTGACAACGGAGCCGTCTGCCGGAAAAGTCGCGCCGGGCAAAGAAGACGCAAACTCGATGATGTCTGGACATTCGGTGCGCCCAATGATTCAACGGGCTACATGCACCTTGGGTCCCACATCGTCCACCGCATCGTTGCGCTCGCATTTCATGTGCAGCCGTCCGAGCAGCATGTTGTTGATCACATCGACACTAATCGCAGAAACAACCGGGCAGACAACCTGCGTTGGGTCACGCGCTTGGAGAACTTGCTTGTGAACCCGATCACGCGGGCGAAAATCGTTCTCGCCTACGGATCCTTGGATGCGTTCTTCAAGGATCCCTCTGCAATCAGTAACCGAGCCCCAGGCTTCAGCTGGATGAGGACGGTTTCGAAGTCGGAGGCGGAAGAGAGCCGCAGGCGTCTTCTCGAATGGGCGGAATCTGATCTGGCACTGAAAGGTGGTCAACTTGGCGAGTGGGTCTATGGCCTAAGAACGCGAAATGCCCACAGCGCGGTGGAGAGTCAAGACATCCAGTCGGCGACGCCGATGGCGATTCAGAGGAATTGGAAGACAATTGGCGAGTTCCCCGCGTGTCCGGAGTCGATTGGAGCCGATCCACTCAGCGAGTACGCCGCTCGGCTAGAGCCGGGGACGGTCTTCCATGCAAGTACGTTCGGGGACACAGTCACGGAGATGGCTGGTGAGAATGCGGCTCTGCTCGGCGTTCTCTGCAGAATGCCTCAACCGTCGGCCAAGGACTGGGCGCTGTCAAAGATCACGGTGGAGAATGGGAAGTTCGTCCACGAGTCCATGGGCACGTTCTTCAGCTTGGACGGCGCACTGAATGCGTACCGGAAACTGCTTGGCGTCGATGCTCCGCACGTGGAGACCATTGACGATTACAGCTAAATTTAGTCGCCGGGGCTCTGTGCCTCACAGAGTGCCCCGAACTCATGCCGTCAAAACAATCTCTATTGGCTTAGTGCCGCCGCCGGCCGCCAGTGGATGTCAAGCCCGGGTGGTTCTAACGGGACTCGGGGAGGGAGGATACGGCGGGCCCCTGTTAACCAGAGGCCCGCCGGTTCGAAATGAATGCGGTCTGGCTCCCCAGACGCAAGTCTTCTCGAACTCGGGGACCGGCGTGTTAACAACGAGAGAGCCTCAGAATCGCGCTGCCGTCCCTCCGACCGACCTCACCTTCAGGGGTCGTTCATCAAGGCCACAGATGTACTGCTTCCCCTGGGCACCCGAGGTCACAAGACGTGGGCGCCGCCGGCCACGGGGTCAAAGTGTAAACCCGTGAGCGGGTCGCCGGCTCAGCAGTCGAGGGCTGGATCTTGGGCCCCGGCTACCGTGCGCCACGAGGACCAGATAATCTTCCACCGGAACCGAACCTTCTGCCCGAAGCGAGGCTCTTGGGTAGTGAAGGGGGCAAGTGGGCACTCCCAGGCAGGAATCGCAGTGGGTGTTGCGAGCGCAGTGCCGCGACCGGGGTGCGCTGGAACTCCTGCTGCGAAGCATCCAGCCGTCGCTGCGCCGTTACCTTGTCGGATTGGTGGGCACCCTTCACGCTGACGACGTGCTACAGGAGGTTCTCATCGTGGTGGCCCGCAAGCTGGTGTGGCTGGAGCAGCCGGACCTCCTTCGACCGTGGGCGTTCCGAATCGCAAGCCGTGCCGGTTTCAAGCACCTGAAACGAGAACGGCACTGGGTTGGTGATGATGCCGTGCTTGATGATGTCGCGGCGCCAGACCCGCATCCGGCGGATGAGATCTTGCGGGACCTGGCGACCATGGACGGCATTTCGCCCGCGAGCCGCGCTGTTCTGGTTCTCCATTTTCAGGAAGAGATGCCACTCCCCGCGATTGCGGCGGTCCTCGAAGTTCCCCTCGGCACGGTCAAGTCACGGCTGGCATACGGGCTGACGGCCCTGCGAAAGCAACTCGGCCACAACAGGAGGCGCTGATGTCGCAAGACACTGAGACTGTTCTCCGAAGGTCCTTGGACGCTGTCGACCAGCACCGAAGGCGACTGACGTGGGTGCTCGCCATAGCGGGCATCATGGTGGCGTGGGAGTTCTATCGGTTGGCTGCGGTCAGGCCAGGCGGCGATGTGCCCGGCATGATAGTCCAAGCGGTGATGGTCCTGTTCTTCTCCCTTCTTGGTTTGGCGGTGTTGATTGTCTATCAGCTGACGACCGCAACGAAACGGATCCTGCGCGCGATTGACCTTGCATCACGACCTGCCGAGTAGCCCGGGTGGACTTGCGCCGACTTGAACGACGGATAGGAGATCCACGATGGCATTCCTGTCCGGTACGGGCTGTTCCGTCAAGCCGGGCGAGAGGGATGCGCCTTCACGTCAGGATTCCGGGTGACGGACAGTGACTCCTGAGATTCTGGTCGTCTCATCTCGACCGGCCATCGGCTGCGCCGACGAGCGGGTCCCTTTTCTCTATCACGCTCGACCCGGATGGATTTTTTAGTAGGGACAGGGGCACCGGCGTAGGGCATAACGGGCGCCGTGTCTAGAAGAGCGAGAGCCCCGACCGCTCGGGCGACCGGGGCTCTTCAGAACGCCCGCCCCGATGACTCGGGGCTGATGATGGCTGGCTCCCCACGTGATCGAAACGTTCGAACTCGGAGAGGGTTCGAACCGGGGGTGTACGTGCATGCACACATGCGCAAACGTTCGAACTGGGCTTGGCTCGAACCTGTGGTGTATGTGAGGGCCCAGGTGATCGAAGGTTCGAACTCAGGGTGGTGGGCTGCCGCCAAAACTACTACCGCAGGTCCTGACCGGTGATTCGGCGCTGTTGGCCGATAGTCAAGTTGCGCCTAAAGAACGCCTTGGTGAACTGAACTGGCAGCTGCTTTTGTAGCCCCACCTTCTGAAGCACTTCCTCCAGGCTGATCCCGAGTTCTGAGTAGCCGAGCATGGCGAGCGCCTGGATGGCGGCCGCGTCAGACGAGCAGAATAGGTGCTCTGACGGCCTGCCCACATGGGTCAACGCACTCGCCGTGCTAGAATGTCATTTCACAGGATAGCCACAGGAGCCGCTCTTCGAGGTGGGGAAGATCAAGCACCTAACAGAGTGTGGATTCGACTTGTTGGAACTTCTGATCGACCAGCCAATCTTCATCGGTTTCAAAGCCGACAACGCTCTCCGGCAGCGGCTCGAGGCCCTGAGCGATTCCGACAAGCAGTACGTCGCCGCCGAAGACCCGGCCTTTCTGCGCATCTGTCGGGTCGGCGAAGATCTCTATGTGGGCAAGATCATTTTCGATGGCCTGACGACCGACCGGGTCGAGGACATCCGTCGCAACGTCCTCAGCATTATTCGGAGGCTCGGGCACGAGGTGCGGCTGCCGGCCAATCTGAAGATCCTGGCTTGCGGCGAGGTGAGAGCGGACTCGCTGCGCATCACAGGCCAGGTTGGGTCGTCGCGAGAGGTTCCCGACGTGCCGGTTCCACGCCCAGCGGTTCGTTGAGCACGCATCACCCCGCACTCGTCGGACCAGGAGCAGTGGCAGAGTATTCGCGGGGGGCGCTGTCGACGGCTGCCTACCTCTGAGGCGGTCTCCGACCTGTTCCGTGACAGAGGTCGCATTGCCCGGAGCCCTCACAGGCGCTGCACTTGACGGGGCGCGCCAATCTCAGCCACCGTTTCTGAATCACAAGCACCCCTGTACCGCTGCACTTGTGGCAACGGCCGGTGCCTGAGCAGAAGGGACAGTCTTCGACTTTTTCTTCCATGGTCGCGCTCGAGAGTAAGAACGCGAATCGCAGTGGCTTGTCGGGGGAATCGGATGTGGCTATTCCGATGCCGTCGAGTCCGAATCCTACTCTCTTCGGCGCGGAGCGGTCGCGACCTCCCTCCCGCCCGCCGGCCGCCCCGATTCTCGTTGACGGCCGGTCCAGACTCGGCTAGGATGACCGACGCACGCCCCGAATTGACTTCCCCACAGGTTAACCACGACGTGTCGCATGGTGTTCCGGCTGAGGGTTTCCTTGCACGTTCCGCCAGGATGAAGCCGAGGGCCGATGGCCCCGCGCCTCGCGCTCATGGCAAAGGAGAAGCACGATGGCCAGAGGAAAGGTGAAGTGGTTCAACGACGCGAAGGGGTTCGGGTTCATCACCCCGGACGACGGATCGAAGGACGTGTTCGTGCATCACTCCGCGATTAGCATGCCTGGGTTCAAGAGTCTGTCTGAGGGCCAGACCGTCGAATTCGACATCGTCGCCGGGCAGAAGGGTCCGGCCGCCGCGAACGTCCGATCGGCCTGACCGCGTCCATGGGCAAGAAACTGTTCGTGGGCAATCTCTCCTTCGAGACGACAGACGAGGACCTGAAGCAAGCGTTCTCGAACGCGGGGACGTGCGAATCGGCCTCCGTCATCAAGGACCGTCTCAGCGGCAGGTCTCGCGGGTTCGGGTTCGTCGAGATGGCTTCGGACGAGGAGACGCAGCAGGCCATCGCCGAACTCAACGGCAGGGAGCTTCGGGGCAGGACGATCAGCGTCAGCGAGGCGCGGGAGCGGTCCGAGAGCAGGGGACCGCGCCCGTTCGGCGACGCGCGGGGGTTCGGTCGCGACCGGCCCCCCTCCGGCCCGCGCTTCCGGAAGCCCGGCGGCAGCCGCCGCGGCGCCCGGGCGCGGAAGCGCAGTCTCTGATCGACGGTTTACGATCCGGCGGTGCCGGCAGGGCCGTCGGACATGGACATACCTAATGAGGATTCCAGCGCGAACAGAAACGCCAATCCCTATGGAAAGGTGTTCGTGGATCGAATTACCCGAAGACAGCGAAGTCGAGGTCGTCTAGAGGTTCTTTCAGCCTCGAGCGATCAACTGGAGATTGCTGCCAGGTGCTTCCTTCCGTGGGAAGGCTGGCAACAGCATCTCGCAAACAGGTTCACCATTACGGAAGATCGCCCTAATGACCGAGGTGCCCGACCGAGCGTGGCGCTTCCGATGGCGTTCGACAAGAACTTTGCGGTTCTCCACCGCATCGCGGAGCTCCTAGCCCGCTGTACCCTAAAAGCATCGAAAGGAGTGAGAGACCGAGCGATCGAATCCGGCTGGTCTTCTGGTGTTTACGCGACGATGGCCGAGTGCGGGAGGCTCTATGAACGTACGTACCGACTCCCGTCCAAAGGCAAAATCGTGACGAAGGTGCTCCAGCGATGGGGAATATGGAAGAGGGCGACGGGTCCTTCCTCAAGGACCCTGCGCCGATATAGGGACATGCTCGGGCCCGACTGCCAGGCCCGTGCATTCGTCGACGATGAAGTATTGAAGGCGCTCGCGAAGCCTTGCCAGAAAATCCTCCTGGGCGAAGGCCGTCTGTCACGTGGTGCATACGTGCCCCAACGAGCCACATCGCCATTCCTCGAGGGAATCGAAGCTAAACGGCTCGTGGTCTTGGAGGTTAACTTGCGCGAGGGGAGACCCATCCGCGTCGTACTGGTTGCCCTCCCGCCCCTCGGATCATCCTGACCAATTTAGATTCGCACGACTCAAACGCAGGCTTCGCCTGTCCCCACTGAAAATTCCACGTCCCCCCACCGGCATACTCCCGGCTTCACCCTGACCCGTCGGCGCTTCCGTGCCGGCCGCGCCGGCCGAAGGCGGCCAAGAGTATCTCGAAACAACAGGCTCCGAGCGGGGCGCTCCTCAACCTTCGCGCCGGTCAGTCGGTCCTGCGGGCCATTTCCAGTCAGGCGATCGCCTTGTCGGTCATTGGGTTTGTTCATGCAAGGAGTACAATGACCCGCATTCCAGCAAGAGCGTGAGAAGTTGCGGGACCTCAGTCCAACCAGGCTGACGGCCGTCGCTGGAAGGCCGGCCGCCGTCCGGAATGCCACAACGCCCCCTCGGTCTCCCGGAACGGAGGCTCGAAGTGAAGGCCACCGACGCTGTCACCGATGGTTCTTCTCTGGAAGAAGAGCCGATCCGCGCCGAGCTCTTCGGCATCGAGCGACTGGAGCAACACGCCGAAAGCCTGGCCATGGCCCATCGCACCGCCGGGGAGCCCGCCCGAGGACGGAATCTCCTCCCCAGGGTTCGCGAGAACGCTCGCGTACTTCTGGCCGGATACCGGAACATTGCCGAAACCGTCCTGGCGAAGCACGAGATCACGCCCGCGGCGGAGTGGTTCCTCGACAACTACCACGTCGTGGACGAACAGCTCCGCGGGATCCGGGACCACCTCCCAGGAAGCTATTACCGTCTGCTGCCGAAGATCGCTTCAGGTCACTTGGCGGGCTACCCGCGCGTCTATGGGCTGGCCTGGGCCTACGTCGCTCATACCGACAGCCGCTTCGAAATGGAGACGATCCAGCGATTCGTCCGGACCTATCAGCGTGTCCAGCCGCTGACCATCGGGGAGCTCTGGGCGGTCGCCATCCATCTCCGCGTGGCTCTGGTGGAAAATCTCCGGCGCCTGTCGCAGCTGATCATCCGCTCCCGCCAGGGGCGAGCCCAGGCCGATGATCTGGCGGATCGTCTGCTAGGCCTGGGCGATCGGCCGGTGGAGGGCCTGGGCGAGGCCTTGAGCAGTCTGGAAGATGCTCCCCTGGCCCGCGCGTTCTCGGTGCAGCTCGTCCTGCGGCTTCGCGGCCAGGACCCTTCGATCACGCCCGCTCTCGCCTGGCTCGAAACGAAGCTGGGCGCCCAAGGGACCTCATCCGACGAAGTGGTCGCCCAGGAACACCAGGCCCAGGCCGCTGCCAACGTCACCGTGAGGAACATCATCACCAGCATGCGGTGGATGTCCTCCATCGACTGGACCGTGTTCTTCGAAAGCGTCAGCCAGGTGGACGAGGTGCTCCGCACCGCTCCAGGGTTCGCCGCCATGGATTTCACGACCCGGGACGAGTATCGGGCCCGGATCGAGATGCTCTCCCGGGGCTCGGAGTATTCGGAAGTCGAGGTGGCGCGGGAAGCGGTGCTCCTGGCCCGAAGTGCAAGCCGCAAGAACGGGCAGGCGGGAACGCTCCCCGGCGTTCCCGATAGCGCCTCTGACCCCGGGTATTACATCGTCGCTGGCGGCCGGAGGGCTTTCGAGAGGCGTCTCGGGTTTCGCGTCCCGTTGCGAATCCGGCTCCGCCGCGTCTATCGCTCCCACGCGATGACCGGTTACCTTGGAGGAATCGCGACCCTCACCGCCCTACTGCTTTCCGTCCTCATGTACCTGACGTGGAGCGCCGGGGCGGCCTCCTGGGTCGTCGCTCTCCTGGGGATCCTCGGGCTGGTGCCCGCGTCGGATATCGCAGTCTCGCTCGTCCACCGCCTGGTCCCGCTTCTCGTTCCACCGAGACTCCTCCCCAAGCTCGAGCTCGCGGGGGGCGTGCCCCGGGAGCTTCGGACGCTGGTCGCTGTGCCCACGCTGCTCACGCGCCAGGCCGACGTCGAGGTGCAGCTCGAGCGGCTCGAGGTGCACCATCTCGCGAATCCCGAAGGCCATCTCCATTTTGCCCTCCTCACGGACTGGGCGGACGCGGCCGAAGAGAAGATGCCGGGCGACGAGGCTCTCCTCGCCACTCTGGCCGACGGCATCGTGCGCCTCAACGCGCGGTACGGGAGTCTGCCCGGCGGCGGGGAGCGCTTCCTGCTGTTGCATCGCCGGCGTCTCTGGAACGACAAGGAAGGGAAATGGATCGGCTGGGAGCGAAAGCGCGGGAAGCTCCATGAGCTGAACCGGCTTCTGCGCGGCGCCGGGGACACGACGTTCGTTCCGATCAACGGTCGGCCGCCGACGGTGCCGCAGGGCATTCGCTACGTCATCACCGTGGATGCCGACACCCGGCTTCCCAAAGGGACCGCGCGCCGCCTCGTCGGGGCGATGGCGCACCCGCTGAACCGGCCGCGCTTCGATC
The DNA here is from genome assembly GCA_964384905.1 of uncultured Acidobacteriota bacterium. Classification (GTDB taxonomy): domain Bacteria; phylum Acidobacteriota; class Polarisedimenticolia; order Gp22-AA2; family Gp22-AA2; genus Gp22-AA3. The sequence goes on along the minus strand of CAYLND010000026.1, from coordinate 24,382 downwards.
CCCGCGAGGGTCGTGTCGTCGAGGGCTACGCGATCCTGCAGCCCCGGCTCACACCGTCCTTGCCGACCGGCCCAGGCAGCACAACCTACCAGCGGATCATATCGGGCCCGGGAGGCGTGGATCCCTACGCGGCCGCCGTCTCCGATGTGTATCAGGACCTCTTCGGTGAGGGGTCCTATACGGGAAAGGGGATCTACGACGTCGATGCCTTCGAGGCGGCCCTCGCAGGAAAGGTCCCGGAGAACACGCTCCTCAGCCATGATCTCTTCGAAGGCTCGTTCGCGCGCACCGGGCTGGCCACCGACGTCGATCTCTTCGAGGAGTTCCCCACCAACTACGAGGTGGCCGCCCGCCGTCACCATCGATGGGTGCGGGGGGACTGGCAGCTTCTGCCCTGGATCCTGGGCTACGCGCGCGACGCAGCGGGCGATGAACAGAAGGACCGCCTTCTGGCTCAGAACCGCTGGAAGATGGTGGACAATCTCCGCCGCAGCCTCGCTGCTCCTTCCGCGTTCCTGGTCGCGGTGGCGGCCTGGATCCTCCCGGCCGTTCCTCCGCTCCTGTGGACGGGACTGTTCGTCGGATCCGTCGTAGTGCCGGCGGCAATTCCAGTTCTCGAAGGCCTCATCCCTCGCCGCCGGGGCATCTCCAAGCGAAGCCACTTCCGCGCCGTGAGCCACGACATGGATGTGGCCCTGTCCCAAACCCTCCTGGACATCACCATGCTGGCCCACCAGGCCTGGCTCAGGGTCGATGCGATCCTCCGCACGCTCGGCCGGCTCTACGTCACGCAGCGAAATCTCCTCGAATGGGTGACGGCCGCGCAGGCGGACTACGGAGCCGACCTGAGGCTTCGGGCCTTCTATTGGCACCTCCGCTACGGCGTCTTCTTGGCCGCCGGGGCCGGCCTGCTACTCGTCATGCTCAAACCGCAAGCCTGGCCTGTGGCCGCGCCGTTCGTTCTCCTCTGGGTGCTGTCTCCCATCCTCGCCTGGCGCATCAGCGTCCCACCGAAGATCGCGAAGTCGCTGGTTCTCTCCCGCGGCGAGACGCGCCAGTTGCGGCTGATCGCCCGCAGGACCTGGCGCTATTTCGAGTCGTTCGTGAGCCAGGCGGACCACGCCCTTCCTCTGGACAACTTCCAGGAAGACCCCGAGCCCGTCGGAGCTCACCGCACCTCGCCGACGAACCTGGGGCTCTATCTCCTCAGCACGACGACCGCCCGCGACTTCGGGTGGATCGGAATCCTGGACATGGCGGACCGGCTCGAGGCGACGCTTCAGACCATGACGAAGCTGCACCGCGTCCGGGGCCACTTCGTCAACTGGTACGACACGCGGAGCCTCCGGCCGCTGGATCCCGTGTACGTGTCCACGGTGGACAGCGGCAATCTGGCGGGGCACCTGATCGCCGTGTCTCAGGCATGCCGCGAGCTCATGCATCGACCCCCGTTCGGCCCCGAGACCTTCGAGGGAATCCGGGACTCTCTTCAACTGCTGCTCGATTCGATTGTGAGGTCCGGGCGTGCAAGGCGCAATCCGCCGACCGCGGAGACTCGGCTGCGCGACATCGCCGAGCCGATGTCGGCGCTTCTCGAAGCGCTCTCGCCGTCCCTTCCCGAAAGGGTCCGGCGTTTGAGAGAGCTGGAGAACGGCGCCGACGACTTCGTGGAGATCACCCGCAAGCTCGCGACGGACGAGGAGGATGCCGACCGATCCGAAATGTTCGCCTGGGCCCTGGCCGTTCGAGAATCGGTCAGGAGTCACATCCGCGATCTGGAGGTGGACGACTCCGGCCTGGCGCACCGTCTGGCCGATGTTGCGTCGGTCGCCGAGGGGTTGGTCGAGGCCATGGACTTCGAGTTCCTCTTCGATCCCGCCCGCAAGATCTTTTCCATCGGCTACCGCGTGGCCGATGGCACGCTCGATCCCAGCAGCTACGACCTCCTGGCCTCCGAGGCCCGGCTGGCGAGCTTCGTCGCCATCGCCAAGGGGGATGTCTCGCCCCAGCACTGGTTCCTCCTCGGCCGTTCCCTCACGCCGGTGGGCGGCGGCGCGGCCCTCGTCTCCTGGTCGGGGTCGATGTTCGAATACCTGATGCCGCTGCTCGTGATGCGGCAGCCCGCCGGAAGTCTCTTGGACCTGACCTGCCGCCTCGTGGTCGCCCGCCAGATCCGATACGGCGCCGAGCGCGGGATCCCCTGGGGGATCTCCGAGTCGACGTACAACGTGCGCGATGCGGAGCTCACCTATCAGTACTCGGATTTCGGCGTGCCGGGTCTGGGGCTCAAGCGAGGGCTGTTCGAGGACGTCGTGGTGGCTCCCTACGCCACGGCGCTTGCGGCCATGGTGAACCCCAAGGCCGCCCTGGACAATCTCTCGCGCCTCGAGGGGGCGGGAGCCCGAGGCGCCTATGGGTTCTACGACGCGCTCGACTACACCCCTTCGAGGCTTGCCGAGCATGCCCGGCTGGCCGTGGTCCGCGCCTACATGGCCCATCACCAGGGAATGACCATCGTGTCCATGGGGAACGTGGTCCATGAGGCGGCGACCCAGAGGCGCTTTCACTCCCACCCCATGATCCAGGCGGCGGAGCTTCTGCTTCAGGAACGGACGCCGCGCTCGGTGGCCGTGACACGGCCACGGGGAGAGGAGGTGCTGGAGGCCGCGCACGTCCGCGATCTGGTTCCTCCGATCCTGCGACGGTTCGAATCGCCGCACGACGTCACGCCGCGCACCCATCTTCTGTCCAACGGCCGCTATACCGTCATGATCACGGCGGCGGGCTCCGGGTTCAGCCGGTGGGGCGACCTGGCCGTCACCCGCTGGCGGGAGGACACGACGCGCGACTGCTGGGGCACGTTCATCTTCCTGCGGGACGCGGATAGCGGCGACGCCTGGTCCGCCGGCTTCCAGCCCTGCGGAACTGAAGCGGACCATTACGACGTCGTCTACTCGGAAGACCGGGCCAAGATCACACAGCACCACGCGTCCCTGTCGATCGTGCTCGAGGTCGTGGTGTCCCCCGAGGACGACGCCGAGCTGCGTCGATTGACGGTGACCAATCTCGAGGACCGGGACCGTGAGATCGATGTCACCACCTATGCCGAGGTCGTGCTGGCGCCGCAGGCCGCGGACGAAACCCATCCGGCCTTCTCGAACCTGTTCGTAGAGACGGAGTTCGTGCCAGGGCACGGGACGCTGCTCGCGACGCGGCGCCCGCGTTCGGCGGTCGAGACTCGGATCTGGCTCGCCCATCTGATCGCGGCGGAGGGCGCGACCATCGGGCCGCTGCAGTTCGAGTGCGACCGCGGACAATTTCTGGGCCGCGGCAGCGGGATTCGCGCGCCGCGCTCCCTGATCGCCGGGGAGCCGCTCTCGAACACCGCGGGGATGGTTCTAGATCCGATCGTGAGTCTCCGACACCGCGTGACGTTACCTGCTCAAGGGACGGCGCGTCTCGTGTTCACCACGCTCGTGGCGGGCTCCCGGGAGCAGGCCCTCGATACCGCCGAGAAGTATCGTCAGCCGGCGACGTTCGAGCGCGCGAGCGCTTTGGCATGGACGCAGGCACAGGTCCAGCTGCACCATCTCCAGATCACCCGGGACGAAGCGCATCTTTTTCAGCGTCTGGCCAATCGCCTGCTCTACCTCGACCGCACGCTGCGGGCGGGGCCTCGGGAGCTGGCCGCGAATCGCGGCGGGCCCTCCGGGCTCTGGGCCCACGGCATCTCCGGAGAACTGCCCATCGCCGTGGTGCGCATCGAGAGGGACGAGGAGCAGGACATCGCGAGGCAGCTCTTGCGGGCTCACGAGTACTGGCGCTTGAAGGGGGTGTCGGCCGATCTGGTGATTCTGAACGCGAAGGGGACCTCGTACGCGCAGGATCTCCAGCGCTCGGTCGAAGCGATGGTGCGGGCGAGCCAGTCCGCGGTCGGACATGAGACGCACGGGGAGCATGGAAGGGTCTTCGTGCTGCGGGAGGACCTCCTGTCCCTTCACGACCTGGCCGCACTGCGTGCGGCGGCGCGGGTGCTCATCCTGGCGACCCGCGGAACACTGTCGGAGCAAGTGGTGCGGCAGCAGGCGCCGCGGCCGGAGCCGGCTCCACCGCGCCGCCGCACCGCGCGCGAGAGATCGGAGACCCTCCCCTCTCCCGAGCTCGATCTGGAATTCTGGAACGGCCTCGGCGGGTTCACGCCGGACGGCCGCGAGTACGTCACGATTCTTGACAAGGGGCAGTGGACGCCGGCTCCCTGGATCAACGTGGTGGCCAATCCGGCGTTCGGGTTCCAGGTGTCCGAGTCCGGCTCGGGGTATACCTGGTCCGCGAACAGCCGGGAGAACAGGCTCACGCCCTGGTCGAACGATCCTGTCAGCGACGCGCCGGGCGAGGTGTTTTATGTGCGCGACGAGGAGAGCGGGCTTCTCTGGGGGCCGACCTGCCTCCCCATCCGCGAAGACGCCGGACCTTACGTCATCAGGCACGGCCAGGGATATAGTCGCTTCGAGCACGCGTCCCACGGCATCGCTCTCGATCTGATGCAATTCGTGCCGCTCTCCGACTCGGTCAAGATCTCGCGGCTCGCTCTCACGAATCAGTCCGGCCGCACGCGGCGGCTGTCGATCACGGCTTATGTCGAGTGGGTGCTCGGAGTGGCGCGCACGGGAAGCGCGCCGCACGTCGTCACCGAGATCGACCCGTCAACCGGAGCGATGTTTGCGCGGAACGCCTGGAACGGCGAGTTCGCGAGCCGGGTCGCCTTCGCCCACCTGGGCGGGCACGCGATCTCCTGGACCTCGGACCGCCTCGAGTTCCTGGGCCGGAACGCGAGCCTCGACCGTCCCGCATCGCTCCTGCGCGGAGAGAAGTTCTCGAGTAACACGGGGGCAGGCCTCGATCCGTGTGCCGCTTTGCAGACGATCATCGAGCTCCAGCCAGGAGAGCGCCGCGAAGTTCTATTCCTGCTGGGGCAGGGGGAGAGCCCTGAGGAGTCCCGATCGCTGGTCAAACGCTACCGCGGGATCGACTGCGACGCGGCTCTCCGCGAGGTCCAGGAAGATTGGGACCGGGCGCTGGGGACGGTGCAGGTCAAGACTCCCGATCCCTCGATGGACCTTCTTCTCAACCGCTGGCTTCTTTATCAGACACTCTCCTGCCGCATCTGGTCCCGATCCGCGTTCTATCAGTCCAGCGGCGCATACGGCTTCCGTGACCAGATCCAGGACGTTCTGGCCCTGGCGGTGACCCGGCCCGCGTTCGTCCGCGACCACCTCCTGCGCGCCGCCTCCCGGCAGTTCGAGGAAGGGGACGTCCAGCACTGGTGGCACCCGCCCACCGGCCGCGGGGTACGGACTCGAATCACCGACGACCGCCTCTGGCTCCCCTATGCGGTGGCCCATTATCTGGAGACGACCGGGGATCGGTCGGTGCTCGACGAGGAGGCTCCGTGGCTCGAAGGACCGCGGCTCGAAGAGACGCAGCAGGAGGCGTACTTTGCCCCCGCTGAATCGGCGGTGCGGGGGACGCTGTTCGAGCACTGCGCGCGCGCCCTCGATCGAAGTCTCGACGTCGGCCGCCACGGCCTGCCTCTGATTGGCGCCGGAGACTGGAACGACGGCATGAACCGCGTCGGCTACGAGGGCCGGGGAGAGAGCGTCTGGCTGGGTTGGTTCCTCATCGTGAACTTGACGGAGTTCGCCCGGATCGCTGACGTGCGCGCGGATGGCGAGCGCGCAGCCCGGTGGCGGAAGAGGGCCGCGTCGCTTCAGGATTCACTCGAGCGGGAGGGGTGGGACGGAGAGTGGTATCGGCGCGCCTTCTTCGACGACGGCACGCCGCTCGGATCGAGGGCGAACGACGAATGCCGCATCGACTCCATCTCACAGTCCTGGGCGGTCTTGTCGGGCGCCGGCGACCGGGGACGGGCGACCCGGGCCATGGAATCGGTGGAGCGCCAGCTCGTCCGGTACTCTGACGGGCTTGTGCTGCTCCTCTTTCCGCCTTTCGACCGGACGCCTCTCGACCCAGGGTACATAAAAGGATACCCCCCCGGTATCCGGGAAAACGGCGGGCAATACACCCACGCCGCCATATGGTCGCTCATGGCTTTCGCCGAGATGGGCGAGGGAGACAAGGCGGTCGATTTGTTCGACCTCCTGAACCCCATCCGCCATGCAAGCGGTCGTGCGGACGTTCAGGAATACAGGGTGGAGCCTTACGTCGTGGCCGCGGACATCTACTCCGAACCCCCCCATGTGGGACGGGGCGGATGGACCTGGTACACCGGGGCTGCCGGCTGGCTCCACCGCGCGAGCCTGGAGTGGATCCTCGGTTTCCGGAAGCGAGGTGCGACACTCCGCATCGATCCGTGCATCCCCGGGCGGTGGGAGGGCTTCGAGATCATCTACCGTCATGGCAGCACGCCCTACCGGATCACCGTCCTCAACCCGGAGGGAGTCTGTCGCGGGGTCTCCCGGATCAGCATAGACGGATCCTTGCTCCCTGGAGACGCGAACGTTCCGCTCTCCGACGATGGGCACGAGCATCGGGTCGAGGTGGTGCTCGGGCACGCGGTGCGCGCCGCTAGCTCGGACCTGGCGGCGGGTGGTGAATGACGCGTCCTGTCCTCCTCAGTTGCGATGGCGTCACCAAGTCGTTCGGCTGTCCCTACTGAAAATTCCATCCGCCCTTTCGTTGCTTTGTTTTAGGGTCTGTCCCGGGGATACTCCCCGCCTCACCTCAACCCGTTAAAAGCGTATGCCCAGGGAGGCCCCGGTGTCCATGCTCCGAATCATAGCCTTCCGCAACGCGATCGCGCACCGCTCTTTTCCGAGATCTGCAGGCACGCGTGTCATTTCTTCGATCTGCTCTGAGGACATAGCCCCTCTATCTCAGTATGCCGGCCGATCTAGCCGTACGCGTGATCGTGTCCCTGTCCCTGTCCCTTGACTTTTGACCCCACCCAAGCATGAATTGCTGAGAGGAGGCCATGGCCATGCCCCAGCTCAGCCTGCCAAGCCTAACCCGCAGTGAACAAAGGGCGATTCTCCGCGCCACGGCCCGGAATTTCCGGGACCACCTAATCTACTCCCTGGCCCTCGGGACCGGCCTGCGCTTGGCCGAAATCGTAGGACTGAACGTCGGCGATGTCTATACCCCGGAGGGCAAGCCCCGTAACCGGGTCCGGCTCAGGCCGGAGATCGCCAAGAACGGCCGTGCTGGCGACGTGTTCTTGCCCGACTCTCTCGTCTGCAAGCTCCGGAAGTTCTTGTCGTGGAAGCGTCGGCAGCGGGAGGGAGTGCAGGCAGGCGACCCGCTCTTCTGCTCCCAGGGAGGTCGGCGCCGTGTCTCTCTGAGGCGCGTCCAGTTCGCCTTCCGGACATGGCAGGTGAAGGCTGGCTTCGATCGGCTCTATACCTTCCATGCGCTCCGCCACACAGCGGTCACGAACGTCTACCGTCGATCGAGGGACCTGTTCCTGGCGCAGAGGTTCGCGAGGCATGCAAGCCCGCTGACAACGACCGTCTACACTCACCCCAGCGACGACGAGCTCTTCAGGCAGGTGCGCTCGCTGAGCTGCTGACCGGGTTCCACCAAGCCTCTTCATCCAAGGCTCGTCTCTGCGTTTGCCACGCCTCCGACCCCGTGGTATACACGCTGGTGCACTCGCCGCCAACATAGAAGGAGCCTGAGCCCACCCGCCGTCGGTGGTGTCGCCGGCTGCGATGGGCACTACTCGCAAGGCCCAGCGCCCCGTGTTCAATTACGAGAAAGGAGAAGCAGACAATGCCCAAGCCGCTTCGTTACGCTCTCCGCTTCCTGGCGATCGTGGCCGTCGTCGTGACCGTTTCGGCTCTCTTCGTCCCGGCATCTCCCGCGAACAGTCCGTACCTATCGGCGCTCTTGGATCTCTCTGGTAGGTCGGTCCTCGCAGCGAACCACTGCGCCAACAAGACCTGCGGCTCCTTCAGCGGTCCCTGCGTCAGCGCGCCTGGCTACTTGTGCTCCGGAGGGGGAGGCCACACACAGTGCTTCACCAAGCTCTGCCAGTGATCTGAACTCGGCGAGCAGGATGGAGCCGGTGGCACCGCCGGCCCTCCTTTCCGCCGGAGCCCGCTCGGCACGCCGGCCCGTTCGCCGAGCGATCAGGAGATGTAGGAGAAGGTGAGGGGGCTGAGCTGCTGAAGGTAGCTCGGGCCACTCCGGACTCAGAACTCCAGCCGCACTCCCGCGTTGACCACGCGTCCTTCGAGCGGCGCCCAGACCTCCGTCGTCCACCGTCCGTCCGGAGCCTGCGCCGGCAGCAGCAGGGGATCGAAGTTAGTCTGACGCACATCCGTGAGGTTCAGCACGTTCACGAACACGTGCATCTCGCCGACCCGGACCTCGCCGAGCACGCTGACCTCCACGTATGGGTCGCCGAACCTTCGGTACGGGTTGTCCTCGAGGCTCTGTTTGCCGGTGTACGACAGCTCGGCCCCGATCCGCCCCTTGGACTCATCCTCCAGAATTAGCGCAAGCTCGGCTAAATGGAGCGGCGTCAAAGGCACCTCGCGCCTTCCCGGCGCCTCCGGATCGGATTCGGTGGCATGCGTATAGGTGTACGTGCCGATGATGTGCGCCGCCCCGTGACTATAGCGAGCGATGAGCTCCGTCCCGTACGTTTTCGTCGGATCGCCGGCATTGATGATTTCCACCATGCTCGGCTGGGCCATCGAGTCTCGGGTCAGAAGCGCGTGAGCCACGCTGGAGGCGAACAGCGTCCCGTTCAGCTCCAGGCTGCCTCCTGACCACCCCACGTCGAGCGAGGCGCTCCGCGCGCGCTCCGGCTCGAGGTCCACGAACGGGAGCACGCGGGAAAGGCCGACCTCCTCCGTCCGCTCGGTGATTGGCACTGGGGCCGCGTATCCCGTCCCGGCGGACAGCCGCAGGCTCAGCCCCTTCCGCGGTCGCACTAGGATCGAGACGCGCGGATCGAAGAAGCTCCCGTAGACATTGTGAAAGTCCGCCCTCGCGCTGGCCGCGAGGCTGAACTTACCCGATAGGGCGTACTCGTCCTGCACGAACACCGCCGGCGCCGTGTAGCTGTAGTTCAGTTCCTCGTTTTCCTGCGCGCGCAGGGTGTCATCCTGGACGGCGGCCCCGAACACCCAGGTGTGCCCCTGCGCGCTTCCAGCCAGACTGACCTCGGCGAAGCCTGAATCGCGCACCTCGTGCTCCGGTGTGCTCCCCAGCTTCCGATCACGCCACGTCTGCTCAAACGAGGCATGCACGCTCAGCAACTGTCCACCGCCCATGAGGAAGCGACCCACAAGACCCCCATCGATTCGGCGTGTGCCGAGAGTGTCGCGGAACGGCTCCCCCGCCGGAGTCGTCGCTCCCGCGACCGTCCCGCCCTCGCGGTCCTCCGCCATCCCGCCCAGGGTCGCGAAAATCGAGTGACCCTCTTGGTCATCCCAGTAGAGGCGCGGGCGCAGCACGGCACGCCGGTAGCCCGACAGATCGGCCCAGCCATCGCCATCCACGTCCCGCTGCTCCTGCCAGTGCGCCGACGCGAGCAGGGTATAGCCCCAGTGACCGTGTGGCGTTCCGGGCAGAAAGCCCACGGCGTCCGCACCAAGATGGGTGGTCAGATTCACCAGAAACTCGGGCTCGCCACCCGGTCGGCGGGAGACAAGGTTCACAATCCCGCCGAGCGCCGAACCACCGTAGAGCGCCGACGTGGCGCCTTTGATGACCTCGACCTGCGCCAGGTCCAGCGGCGGCGCTTGCAGCAGGTCCAACGCGTCGAGCTCCCTGCCGTATAGCGGCAGTTCATCGACCAGGGTCTGGGTGTAGCGCCCCCGAAGCCCCTGGAGCCGCAGCTCCGATCCGCCAAGCGCAGGAACCGTCGTCTGTACGCGCAATCCACCCAGCTCGTTGAGCAGAGTGGTGAGATTGCCGGGAGCGATCGTCTGGTTCTCCTCGATCTCCTCTTGAGGTACGGCCTCGACTCGGATCGGCTGATCCTCGACCACCGTGCCGCTGCGGGTCGAAGAGACGACGGTAACCCTCGCCTCCAGACGCTCCTCCGGGAGCTGCACGACCTGGACGATCTCTTCGCCGGCGTGCACGCTCACCGTGAACGTGGCCCGAGCAAAGCCCGCGCGCTCGACCGTAACGGAATGGTCGCCTGCGGGGAGGGGCAGTCGTGCCTCTCCTTGCACGTCCGTCTGCACGATGATCTGGCCGGTGATGACGTCGGCGCCCGAGACGGGGGCCCCTCCGCTGCGAACGCGCACAACGAGGATGCCGGAGGCCGACTGTGCCACGGCAGGCGAGGCGGCAAGCACGACGCACACGCAGAGGGCGAACCACCGCCTCAATCCGACCTCCTGTGAGACCAAGCATCAGCCGTTCCTTGTGAATGGAACGGTCCGTGCGCAGAGTATCATTCGATCATGCGCAACACTACTTTCGCCCGCCGCCCGCAAACGATCGAGGGACCTGTTCCTGGCGCAGAGGTTCGCGAGGCAAGTGCCTCCGCTCACGACGACTGTGTACACCCATCCGAGCGACCAGGAGATGTTCGACCAGGTGCGAAAGCTGCCATGCTGACGTGGGGGGACGCTTCCTGACGCCAGCTCCCTCGTGATACGGGCGGTCTATACTGACCCGCGACATCAGGATGTCGGGGATGCGATTCGCACGCTGGATTGCCGGACTTCATCACCTGTGCAGGGCCGATCCCGAGGGGGAGAAGGAGGAGCACCATGCGACAGGCCATGATGCGGTGGTCGGTCAGATCCTTGGCCAACACGCGGAACCCCTCCGTGTTCGACGCCTCCGGGCGCTCATGGACGAGGACCCCAGGTGTGCCGCGCTCATAGACTCCACCGCCAATCTTCTGCGGGGGAAATTCTCTCGGGCAAGAATCTACGAGGACTTCCTCGACCTGTTCGCAGAAATCGTGTGGGCTTGCTTGCTCACCATCGGAAACGCCGAAGTGCGATTCCTGCCGTGCCGACGACGCGACGCCGGCAGAACGCCCGAGTATCTTGTTACCCACCCCGCATCGGACTTCTTCGGGGAGTGCAGAAGGATTCGCGAACCGTCGGGGGTGGTTATCACACCGGGATCTCCGATCTCTACGATGAGTTACTCGCCGAGGCATTATGGGGGTGCGCACGACAACCAGGCCGCTCGAAGGATCTCTGACGCCATCCTCAGCAAGCTGACCCAGTTGCATCCAGACAGGCCGAACGTGTTGTTCCTGTACACCAGCGCTTTCGGCGCGACCCCGATGTTCTTCAACGATGCCCTGCGTCTCTTGGAAGGCGCCGATGACTCATTCCTTGCTGCCAGGGGGTATCGCACCCGCGACGCTTTCCTCGCGGACGTGAATCGGATCTCAGCGATTGCGTATCGCGAGGAAGGGCGCGGTGGCGATCGCCCTCGAAACCTCGTGACCCGGGTTCAATCGGCGCTCCACCCTCTGCCTGCCGAGATCCTGGAGTGGCTGGAGAATTTGGATTTCTTAGGGGCGGCTGTCGGTCTTTAGATCGTCAGCTCCCTCGCCCTCTCAATCGCCGCCCTTACCCCCTTCGCCTCCCGGATCTTCCTGGCGCAGAGGTGATCAGGTCTTGAGAGCGTCGGCGACAGCTCGGACGATGTCCCGATCCTTCGGGAAGCGGAAGAGCCCTTTCTTGGCGACCTTCCGGGCACCGACCCAGATCGTAAACTCACCGGTGTTCCCCGGCACCAGTTCGGCCTCGATCCCCAATTCCTTCTTCAGTGTGTCCGCCGCCCGGGCGGCCCTCGGTTTGTACGAGGCTCACACGAGGCAGTAGCGGATCACAACCTTCTCGCGGACCGCGGAAGCTTCCATAGTCTACCCCCCTTGAACGTCGTCACCTTGAGGCCCACTACGGCATCGACAATTTCCTCGCCCTCGCTATCGCTGCCCGCACGCCTCTCACCTCCCGGATCTCCCTCACCTGCGCCTTCTGCCTCGGCTTCAGGTGCCGAAGATAGCCGATGTAGCGGCCCTGCAGGACCAGGGAGGCGCGGGCCTTGGTGGAGAGGACCCTGCGAGCCGCCGTGCGAGGCCTCCGCCGTCGCTCGATCCGACCATCCAGTTGGCTGAGCATCGACGCGAGGCGGCGAAGAGAGCGATCGAAGGAACTGAGGGTTCGGCGGACGTCGTCAATTTCTCTTGCGACTGCAAGGCTCCTATGTCTTCTCACGCCTGCTCCTCCCGGGTTCGGACACTACTACGCCCGAATGAATCACGATCCATCTCTGCGCTTCACCATCACGCTGGGCGCCACGCGATCAGGCGTGCGTAGGTACCGTCCATCCGAGGCATAGACAAGTTGATAGGACCTCGTTAACCTGCTGCGCGCCTTGATCTCGTGAGCAAATCCGGTTTTCCAGCCAGCAGCATTCAACTTCTTCTCAAGGGCTGTTATCTCTTGCGATCGCGGATCCACGACGCGCCCCAGGCCGATAGGATCCTTTGGGTCAATGTCCTCGGGCATGTATTGCCAGGAGTCCTCGGCGTCGGTCCACTGAACCCGCCCGTGAAGATCGAGGACGTGGCCATCGCCTGCCTTCCTGATGTTGATCACTCGATTCGGGGGAATGTCTATTCGGTGCCGGGAGTCCTGCTTGAGCAGCCCGATCGTCATGTCATCGATGGGGCCGATCTCAAACACATCCCCAGCGAACGCAGGCGGGACAATGGGATGAACTTGGACCGTCCCGCCCCGTGCGGCCAGTGACCGGAGTTGTCTTTCCCAGGGCGGGGCGTCTTCGCGTGTGCCGTTGGACAGACCGGCACTCGACTCGCTTAACCGCGCCGAGGCATCTCGCAGCGCTATCCACAGATCCTCCGGCGATCCTACGAAGGTCACCTTGAGGACCTGCCCGACCTCCTTCACAATCGCGGCGACATCCTCCTTAGCTGCCAGGTCCCTCGCCTGGAGTACCCCGAGCGGTGGTGGCAGGGACTTCCGTTCCGGCGGTACGGCAAGCGGGATCACCCGTTTCCCCTTGAAGTAGGCGCCCCCGCTTTCGAAGTGAAGCCACGGGCGGTCCTTCGATCGTGGACTGACGAGCGTCAGGACTACGGATGCTCGGAGGAGAGCATCCCGGATTCCCGGCCACCATTCATACCCGCCCGGAAGGCTCGCTGGGTGCGATGCTTGGAAGACTTCCACAGTCCGATCCGCTTGCCCGAAAAAGCGCTTGAGAACGGTGGCAACCGGCTTGTCTGCCTCTGCATGACAGACAAAAACCGTCCGACTCCCTGCCGTGGGTCCGGCAGCTGCTGCCCCGCCATCCACGCCTGACCCTGCTGTATCGGAATCAGATTCGAATCGTTGCAAGAACTGCTTCCGTGGGCGAATCGTAAGGTTGTCGACATCCCAATCCTGTCCGCCAACCAGAGATATGGCGCGCCGGAAATCTTCTTCGGCGACACCCAAGTAGTCGAGGTCACGCCGCGTAAAGATCAGTGCGACCTCACTGGTTGAACTCAGATAGGCTGCGTAAACCTTTGTGCCCACGTACAGACGAATTGCCGAGTCGCTCGGCCGAACGCGGGTCGTAAGGCTGTTGACGGTGTTGCCATCGACCACAATCTCGCCTCCTGAGATCAGCTCATGGAGATGGTCCTTCACCGCAACGATCGCGATTGACATCTCGAAGGCAAGCGCGGTGCGGCCGGTGGACCCGGCTATGTTGTTCAGAATCTGCCTCGCCGTAGCTGTTATCTGAACGACAGCGGTGGAACCTTCACTATCCAGGTTTTGTATCAGGGCAAACGAATATCGGACGCTGCCTCCCTCCTGGTCTTCCGTCTTGAAACGAATCCAGAACCACTGTCCCGAAAGCGTTGCCTCAGGTGCAGGGGCGGCAATCCAAGCGAGCGAGGAAATGAGATCGCTACTCTTCTCTTGTAGCCAGAAGTCTCGAACCCACAAGTCGAAGTCCTGACCCCGCCACTTCAGGTTAAACCACCATGCAGGGCGATCCGAGGACTTCCCCGCCCTATCGACACGCACACCTGGAGCGAGTGAATTCTCGACGAGATCGCGTAGCTTCTGTGGAACGGGCTCGGCCATGTTCTCTCCATCGTCATACGGCGAGGGGTGCTGTCGAGACGGATTGTAGTGCGCGTTGCCGACGTCATTCAATCTGCGCCGACCTCCACATGTCGTCTTCCGCTGGAACCACGACATGCGGCGAACATCCACCGGCAGGGAAGCGGCAGATCCGGCGCTCTGGGGATCGGATAACGGCATTTTAGCGGCAGTCCTGACGCTCCAGAACGGGCTCGGCGACCCCCGCAGAGGGATGGGATCCTTCGCCTTCACGCTCAGAGCACGCGACTTATCGGCGGGGGCCTCAGAACCCTCACTCCCGACGGGACCCGAAAACCCGATTTCGATGCCGCTAAGACGGCCTCTTCCGGCACGGCGATGCCGCTAAGAGGGCATCTCCGGGGAGGGCGATGCCGCCAAACGGCCCCTTCCGCGACGGGCGATGCCGCCAAACGGCCCCTTCCGCGACGGGCGATGCCGCCAAGACGTACCTTCCGCGAGCCCCGATGCCGCATCCGCGACCTCCTCGGGGCGCCAGAGCACGGGGGATCTGGGATGGTCAACCTCGGGAAGCGAGAGGTCTCCGAGAGACCGGGCGTCTCAGATGGAGCTGCCGTGTGGGAGATCTCGATTCTCGCGATCGTCTCCCAGAGACCAACCGTCGGCCGGAGCGTCCCTCCGAGCTGTCGCAGCTTGTGCGTCTGTCTCACCGAGATCGCGCGTCTAAGACGGGAGTGCTGTCCAGGGGAGCTCGATTCTCGCAATGGTCTCCGAGAGACCTGAGGTCTCTGCAGGAGCGTCTGGTCTCGCCATCCCAGCTTGGGCGCCTGTCTCCGTAGGACAGGGCATCCGGGCCCTGGCTGGATGCAGGGAGTTTCGCCAGATCTCATCCCGCAACGGATTAGCGGGATGAAGAGCCTGCCAACCTTCTTGGGAGGGAGGGCTTCTCAGGGGTGAATTTGGACAATCGCCACTTCGGGGGCGAGGTGAATGGTTAGATCGAATCTATGGCCCTCGTCCAAGTGCACCGAGCACCGCCAGTCGCCCCTCGGTGCGTCGATCTCATCCGCATCAGCGTCATCGGCCTCGATTTCGCAGCCGGGCAACGTCCGCTCCAGCTCCTCTTTGAGGACATCATGGGGGATCTGAAAATCGACGAGGATGAGTCTGATGTCTCGGAGCGTGCCTATGAAGTTCAACTCGACGACTCCCTGGAGCACGCTCTGCATGGCCGGGTAGACGATGGCCAGATCACCGAAGTCGAAATACCCGTCAGAGACCAGCCTTCCCTTGAGCAACTGTCGGACCTCGTACCTGGCGTCGCCAATGCAAGGATGCGTAAAGCAGATGACGGTTCTTACGGCCAAATTCTCAAGGGCCTGAACCTTCATACTGTCGCCCGATTGCGCCTGCCCAGGAGCCGTACCATAGAGCAACGCCGCCACGACCACGAGCATCGATAATCCTCGTCCACACTTGATTCGCATGCGTTCCATAGCAGTCCACCTCGTAAGGTACTGCCACGAATCGATGGGCGCTCCCGGAACGGACGATTGTCGCTGACGGTCAGCCGCGGTGTTTGCTGCGTCAACACCGAGCCGGCACGAGGCTGCTGAGCCAGCCGAGGTTCACCAGAACCCGCTCGGTCCCAGGAGCGGCTTGATGTCGCGCCCGTCGTGGGCAGACCTCATCCCGCAAGTCCGCGGACTAGCTGCGCGATAAGCACTGCGAGCATGGGTGGACAGGTCAGGCGACGACACTTCAGGTAGTGCGACTTCGGTCGTGATGTTCATCGGTTGCCTGTGGAGCCTCTGTGAATGATACCCCCCCACGCTCCCGGCAACTGCGTCCGTGACTTCGTCGTCTGTCCCCAGGCGTGCCAGTTTTCCGAGAGCCTCTGAAGGTGTGTCCTGGCGATCGGCCACCGGCTCTCCGACCCACAGGGAGAGGGGGAGAGCCCAGATCCTGGAAGGTCGAGTTGGCATACATCGGTGCGACGATCTCCGGGACTCGGGAGGGAACCATCCGAGGCGCACCGGCGGCGGCCAAACTCAGGACTTGTCGCGACTTTGGGGCGGAACGAAGAGGCGGGCCCCTGTTAATCAGAGGCCCGCCGGTTCGAAATGAATGAGGTCTGGCTCCTCAGGTAGGACTCGAACCTACAACCCTCCGGTTAACAGCCGGATGCTCTACCATTGAGCTACTGAGGAATGGTAGTCGGGGCGGTCGCGGCCGCCCGCTAATAATAATGATAGAGGCTCGGTGCTGCGCTTGAGCCGCAAACGGGCCATTCTAAGGAATTGCGCGCGGGGCGGTCAAGGGCGACAGGCGGACGGCCGGACAGGGCGGGCGCCCCGCCTGAAAGGCTCGATCACCAAACAGTGATCGCGCCGCTTCCGACGAGGCGCGACGCGCCACGGAGCGGCCGTGGTGCGAATGAACGCCGCGCGCGTCACCGCTTGGCTACCGGGTGCAGGAAGTCGTTCACGGTCTGGACGAACAGGACCGGCTGGTCGACGAAGGTCATGTGGCCGCTCTGCGGGAAGATGACGAGCTTCGAGCCGGGGATGCGGGACTGCATGTCGCGGGCGATGCTGGGGTCGGACTCGTCGTGGTCGCCGGCGGTGATCAGGGTCGGCACCTTGATGGACGGCAGGCGGTCGGCGTACTCGACCGACACGAGGTTGCCGTCGATGACGAACTCGCCGTGCGAGCCCCACATCTCGCGATAGAGATCCCAGGAAGTATTGCCGGTGTCGGCGGGGTGGTAGTTGGGGTCGGGGTGGCGCTGGTAGAGATAGGGGAAGTACGCCTCGCCCCAGGCGGCCTTCATGTAGTCCTCGGTGTAGCGGCTCTTCTCGTAGTCCTTGCCGTGGCCGAACAGGCCGGCGCTCTCCATGGCGGCGATGCGGCCCCGCAGCTCGGGGGTCATGTTGGCCTTCATGCGCACGAAGATGTCGTTCAGCGCGCGGGTGCTGTGGAAGGTGCTGCACAGGAGGAGGTGGGTCAGGTTCGCCTGGTACTTGAAGGCGTACGCCTGGGCGAGGACGCCGCCGTACGAGTGGCCGAGGAGGGCGATCTTGCCGAGCCCGAGATCGCGGCGCACGGCCTCGAGGTCCTCGACCATGTTCTCGACGGTGTAGCCGGCGGGGTCGTCGAGCTTCTCGGAGTGGCCGGAGCCGCGCTCGTCGATGAAGATCAGGCGGTTGGTGCGCGCCAGCGGCAGAAGGTACGGCAGGAAATAGTCGTGCGAGCCGCCGGGGCCGCCGTGCGCGATGACCAGCGGCGCTCCGCGGCCGATGGTCTTGTAATAGATGAGAACGCCGTGCGCGTCGGCCACTCCCTCTTGGATCGGATAGACGGCGCCCGAGGCGGCCGCGGCAACGGGCGCGGTCTTGTGATGGGTCTTCTTCGCCGCGATTGCGGCCGGAGGCGCCGCGACGAAGAGCAGCGCGAGCAGGCCGGCGACGGCGAGGCAGAGGGGCAGCGGAGCATTCGATGAGCGGCGCATGGGGCCTCCATGGAAGGGGAGCACTCTACAGGCCGAACTCGCTCTTCTTGAACAGGGGATAGTAGCGGTAGCGGGCGAGCGACTCGGCGCCGCCCTGCTCGCGATCGACGATGGCGATGACGCCGGCGATCTCGAGGCCGACCTCCTGGGCCTTGCGGATCGCTTCGAGGGTGGAGCCGCCGGTGGTGACGACGTCCTCGAAGATGACGACGCGGGCGCCGCGCGGGATCTCGTTCTCGATGATGCGCTGGGTGCCGTGGTCCTTGGTCTCCTTGCGGATCAGGAAGGCGCGCAGCGGGCGATACGCCGGCGCGGGGTGGCCCGCCCCGTGAGCGGCCGGCGCCGAGTCCGGTGGAGGATGACGGGGCTCTGCTTCGGCGGACGGGGTGCTGGCTGGCGCCGCGCGGTGCGCCCGCTCCCAGGACCGCCCCGCGACGTGCCCGACGACGGGGTCGGCGCCGATGGTGGGGCCGCCGATGGCGTCGATCGGGCGGCCGTCGCGGCGGGCGAGGTCGTCGATCATCTCGAGGATGAGGCTGGCGATGAGGTGCAGCCCCTCGGGGTCCAGGGTGATGCGCTTGCAGTCGAAGAAGACCTTGGAGCGCTGGCCGGAGGCGAGGACGAACTCGCCGCGCAGGATGCATTTCTCGCCGATCAGCGCCTTCAGCCTGGAGCGCGCGTCCATCGGGTCCTCCCGCGCTATAATACTCGTCTTAAGAAGCGTATGTCATCGATGGATCGACCGCCCCCGGGCGGCTCTCTGAATCTGGACGACGACCCCAAGCCAACCGCTCCTGCCCGCGGCGAGGTGGTCTCCCTGGCGTCCCTGTGGACGGCGCGGCTGCTGCGTCTGCGGCCGCGGCACGGGCCGCGGGCGACCGGGCAGCGCGTGCGGGACTCGCTGGAGGTGCCGCGCTGGGCGCTGTCGCTGTCGCTCCTGCTGCTGATGCTGCTGTTCCTGGCGATGCTCGCTTACTTCTTCGTGGCGTCGGAGGCGCGCGCCGACGACGGCATCAATTTCGACAAGCCGACGAAGGACTGGTACGCGGGGCCGGTGCGCTACATCATCTCCCACCAGGAGGTGAAGGCGTACAAGTCGCTCGAGACCGAGCTGGACCGGCGCAACTTCATCGACTGGTTCTGGGAGCGGCGCGACATCGAGCCGAGCACGCCGGCGAACGAGTACCGCGACCGCTTCCAGATGCGCGTCTTCGAGGCCAACCGGAAGTTCGGCGACACCGCGACGCCGGGCTGGAAGACCGACATGGGGAAGATCTACATCCTGGTCGGGCCGCCCGACGAGATCAACACCGATCTGATGGCCAAGACGCACCGCGGGATGATCTTCTGGACCTACCGCAAGCCGCCGGTCCCTGACCTGGGTTCGAACACGGTCATCTCCTTCGCCAAGGACGCGTCCGGAGAGTTCGTCCTCAGCACCAGCCCGACCATCGACTCGGACGTGGCGCGCGGTCTCAACTACGTGAAGTCGAAGCAGGACTCCACCGGCGAGCTGGTGATCCCGGGCCGGCGCGACCCGGCCATGATCCAGCAGGGGGTGCCGCTGAGCCAGTCGCCGCTGCAGACGATGATGGTCGCCGGCCGCATGCAGATGGTGCCGCCCGGCGAAGAGCAGATGTTCAAGGCGTTCACCATGACGCGCGAGTCGTTCGGCGGGATCCCTTCCGAGTCGCGCTTCGACTTCTACAAGGCGGGCGGCGGCGTGACCTACACGACGCTGACGGTCGGCATCAAGAGCACGGCGGTCATGTTCCGCACCGTCGGGAAGAAGGAGGTTCCGGACGTCCTGGTGTTCGGCAAACTGGTGAGCAAGGAGAACCCGAAGGACGAGACGCCGCTCGCCGGCGACAGCAATTTCGCCGAGAGCACCACCAACTCGGACGCGGGGATCGAGGATCTGCTGCTGTTCCAGGCGACCGTCGGCGTCAAGCCCGGGAGGTACGAATTGATCCTCGGGATCCAGGACCGCGTCAGCAAGAAGGTCTCGAGCGCCCGGCAGGACGTGGTGGTCCCCGACTTCGGCACGACCGACCTGTCGCTGTCCTCGGTCACGCTCGCCACCAGCATGGAGCCGATCGACATCCAGACCACGGCGGGCAAGCCGTTCTACCTGGGCAAGTTCAGGATCCTCCCGAACCCCGGCTCCGTCTTCAGGAAGTCGGACGAGCTGAACATCTACTTCCAGGTCTACAACCCCGCCCTCGATTCCGAGACCGGCAGGCCGAAGCTGAGCGTCGACTACTCGTTCCGCGTCAAGACCCCCGAAGGCGTGCTGAAGGAGCTGGGCTCGTACTCCGTGAAGGAGGCGACCGGCCAGGTGCAGGGATACGCGGTGCCGCTCAAGAAATGGCCCGCCGGAGACTACGACGTGCTGGTGGCGGTGAAGGACCTCGTGTCCGGCAAGGCGACGCAGGGCGAGGCGTCGTTCTCCGTCCAGGAATAGCCCCGGCCGCGGCGGCGCGTGTCGTCCGGCGCCGTCCCGCGATCCTCCCTCAGTAACGCGATCCTTCGACCGGCCCCATCCCTCCTTTGCGGGATGGAGCGGAGCCGGGCGTCTGCGGCGCCGGTGAGTCAGGCGGCGCTTGCGGCAGGAGCGATCCGCCCCGATCGTCGAGACCGAGGATGTTCAGGACGTTCGAGCCGGCCGGCACGACGTACTTCGTCTGCGTCGACAGGACGTCGCGCAGGACGTCGAGGCGCTGCCGCACCTCGGCGCGCTCCTTGAAGAACGCCTCGGACGCCTGCGAGGTGACCTCGATCGCCTTGGCCTCGGCGTTGGCGCGCAGGATGCGCGCCTGGGCCTCGCCGTCGGCCTTGAGGATCGACGATTGCTTGAGGCCTTCCGCCTGCAGGATCTGCGCCTGCTTGACCCCTTCGGCCTCCAGGATGTTGGCGCGCTTGTCGCGCTCCGCCTTCATCTGGCGGGACATGGCGGCGGTGATGTCGGCGGGCGGGTCGATCTTCTGCACCTCGACGCGCGTCACCTTCACGCCCCAGGTGTTGGTCGCCTCGTCCAGGACGTTGCGCAGGTTGGTGTTGATGATGTCGCGCGCGGTGAGCGTCTCGTCCAGGGTCTTGTCGCCGATCAGGTTGCGCAGGTTGGTCTGGGCCAGCGTGGTGGCGGCGTAGGCGAAGTTCTGCACCTCGAACGTCGATTTCACCGGGTCGATGATGCGGTAGTAGATGACCGCGTCGACGGTGACCATGACGTTGTCCTTGGTGATGACCTCCTGCGGATCGACCTTGATGACGCGCTCGCGCATGTCGACCTTGATGAGATTCTCGATCATCGGCACGAGGAAGGTCAGCCCCGAGTCGACCGTGGAGCGGTACTTGCCGAGGCGCATCACCAGCCCCTTCTCGTACTGCGAGATGATGCGCGCCGAGCGCGCCAGCATCACCAGCGCGATGAACAGGACGACGGCGAGGAAGACGATTTCCAGAGGGAACGCCGGATTGTTCATGGGGTTTGCCTCACCAGGAGTGTGACGCCGTCCACGCCGTCCACGATCACCACCGCGCCGGGGTCGAACGGCCCCGCGACGCCGTGGGCCGGCGCCGCGCGCCAGACCTCGTCCTTCACCTTCACCTGCCCGGGATGGTGCTCGGCGACGCGCTGCGTGACCAGGGCGCGCTGGCCGATCACCGCGTCGGCGTTGGTCGCGATCGATTTGATCCTCAGGTGCGCGCGCACCCAGCGCCGTCCGAGGGCGATGTATCCGAGCGAGAGGATGGCCGCGACCACGACGCCGATGGTCGGGCTGCCGGCGAAGAGACCGGCCAGACCGCCGATCGCGACCGTCGATCCGATCAGCACCAGATCGAAGCCGGCGAAGCCGCCCATCACGACCTCCATCAGCACGCAGACGGCGCCGCCGACGATCAGAAGCCAGTTCACCAGCATCGGGGATTGTCCTCCGTGGTCGGGAGCATAGGGGAGGCTGGGGAGCCTGTCAAATGGCGGCGCGGCGTGCCCGCGCGGGCACGCCGCGCCGCGATTTGCCATGCGCCTCCGGGCACGACCTACGCTTCCGTCCCCGGGGCTACGGCAAGTGCAGAAACATCTGACCGTCGGTCGTCTTCAGAAACGCTGCCACGGCGGACAGGGCCTGGGCGCGGTGGGAGACGGTGTCTTTGAGGGCTGGCTCGACTTCGCCGAAGGCGGCGTTGAACGGGGGATAAAAGAAGATTGGGTCGTAGCCGAAGCCTCGGGTGCCGTGCATCTCGGTCGTGATGCGGCCTTCGCAGGTGGCGCGGAACAGGCGGGTCTCGGCGGACCTGGGGGGGCCGCCCGGCTCGCCGGGTGGGGCGGGACGGGCGAGGGCGGCGACGGCGACGTAACGCGCCGCGCGGCGCGACTCGGGGAGGCCGGCGAGCTCCTGGAGCAGGCGACGGCAGCGGCCGGGATCGTCGAGAGCCTCTCCGCCGTAGCGGGCCGACAGCGGACCGGGGCGCCCGCCGAGCGCTTCGACCTCCAGACCGGAGTCGTCGGCCAGCGCCGGGAGACCGGCGAGGGTCGCATAGTGCACCGCCTTGCCGCGGGCGTTCTCCTCGTAGGTAGAGCCGGTCTCTTCGTACGGGCGGGCGACGCCGACCTCGCCCGGCGTGACGATGGCGACGCCCGCCGGGGAGATGAGACGAGCCAGCTCGCGCGCCTTGCCGGGATTGAAGGTCGCCACCAGAAGGCGCGGCGGCGCCGCGCTCACGGGCGGGGGAGGAGCGCCGGCAAGATGTCGCGCAGCGTCTTGCGCTGCTGCTCGAACAGGAGGTTGGTCCCGTGCGCCGCCAGCTCGAGCATCGTCTGCATCTCCTGGGGCGAGAACGGGGTCTTCTCGCCGGTGCCCTGCACTTCGACGTAGCGGCCCGCGTCGGTGCGCACCACGTTCATGTCGACGTCGGCCTGCGAGTCCTCGGCGTAGGCCAGGTCCAGGCAGGCCACGCCGCCGACGATGCCGACCGACGTCGCGGCCACCATGCCGCGCAGCGGCGCGCCGTTCAGCTGGTTGAGCGTCTTCATCCGCGCCATCGCCAGCGCCATGGCGACGAACGCGCCGGTGATCGAGGCGGTGCGCGTGCCGCCGTCGGCCTGGATCACGTCGCAGTCGATCCACAAGGTGCGGCTGCCGAGCGCCTTGAGATCGGCCACCGCGCGCAGCGAGCGGCCGATGAGACGCTGGATCTCCTGCGTGCGTCCGGAGGCCTTGCCGCGGGTCGCCTCGCGCTGCATCCTCTGGTCGGTGGCGCGCGGCAGCATGCCGTACTCGGAGGTGATCCATCCCTGGTTGGTGTCGCGCAGGAACGGCGGAACCTTGTCCTCCACGCTCGCGGTGCAGATGACGTGCGTGTGCCCCACCTTGATGAGGGCCGAGCCCTCGGCGTGGATGTTGATCCCGGTGCTGATCTCCATCGGGCGCATGTCGCGCTCGGTCCTGCCGTCCAGACGCTTCATCCGTCCTCCATCATCCCTGCATGTCGATCTGCTCGAGGCGGTCGATCGGTCCGCCGAGGAAGCGCGACCCGACCTCGCGGAAGCGCTCCGGCGAGTCGGTCACGATGAACTGATCCTCGCCGGCGGCGCCGGTCGCGAGGAGCCCGCGCTCCTCGAGACGGGCGCGCACCACCCGGGCGGTGGCGCGGGCCGAATCGACCAGGGTGACGCCCGGCCCCATGGTCGCGCCGATGACCCGCTCGAGCAGCGGATAGTGCGTGCAGCCGAGCACGAGCGTGTCGATCCTCTCGTCCTTCAGAGGGCCGAGGTAGGCCTCCGCCGCTGCGCGCGCCACGTCATTATCCACCCATCCCTCCTCGGCCAGCGGCACGAACAGGGGGCAGGCGCGCCCCACCACCCGGGCGTCGGGACGATGGAAAACGATGGCGCGGGCGTAGGCGCCGCTCTTCACCGTGGCGGCCGTGCCGATCACGCCGATCGCCCCGGTGCGCGTGACGCGGCAGGCCGCCTCGGCTCCCGGGCCGATCACGCCGACGACCGGCAGCCGCACCTCGCGCTCGAGGGCGGGGAGGGCGACCGCCGACATGGTGTTGCAGGCGATCACCAGCGCCTTGACGCCGCGCCGCTGCAGGAAGCGCGCCCCCTCGAGGGCGTAGCGCACGACCGTCTCGTCCGACTTGGTGCCGTAAGGGACGCGCGCCGTGTCGCCGAGATAGATCAGCGTCTCGGCCGCCGGCAGCGCCTCGCGCAGCGCCTGGAGCACGGTCAGGCCCCCGATGCCCGAGTCGAAGACGCCGATGCCCAAGGGGTTCCCGTCCGGAGGCCGGTTCAGCGGGCCGCCTTGCGGTCCATGTCGACGATCGACAGATCCTTCAGGTAGTCGCGCCGCAGATCCAGATGGTTCTTGAGGGTGTCGCGCTCCTCGCCGTTCACCAGGAAGTGCACGCGCTTGATCTCCGGCAGGTTGTAGATCAACGAGTCGACGAGCGAGTAGACCGTGGCGATCTCGCCGTTGCTGCCGCCGGGATGCAGATCGGACACCTCGCTGCTCAGATCGACGTACGCGGTCCCGCTTCGATCGAGATAAAGGCCGCGCAGCCGCGCCTGAGGGGGGACCGTCGGCAGCAGGCCGCTTTCCTGAGGACCGTTGATCAGCTCGACCACGATCTGCTTCGCCTGGTCGGCGATCGAGGTGGTCAGGAAGATCTTGCGGCGCTCGGGACCGAGGGACTCGCTGTCGCTCTCCTGGAAGAAGAGGAGCACCTCGCGGCGGTTCTGCTCGGAGGTGAAGGACGGCGTCTCCTGGGGAGTGGG
>CAYLND010000025.1:0-33041 GCA_964384905.1 uncultured Acidobacteriota bacterium | reverse complement strand
GGCTTGCTGCGCCGGACCGCGGGCCGGGCGGCGGCGAGCGCCGGCGAACCGGCCGGGGGCTCGGGTCCCTGGCTCATCGCGCGACGGCCTGGCGCCGGGAGCGCGCGGCGCGCAGCGTGTTGCGCAGCAAACAGGCGATGGTCAAGGGGCCGATGCCTCCCGGGACCGGGCTGAGGTGTCCGGCCCTCTCCGCCGCCTCGCGCGGGTGCACGTCCCCCACGAGCGTGGTGCCTCTCTCGCGCACCTGGCGGACGCGCGGGGAATCTTCGCCGAACAGAGCGCTGGCCGCCGCGGCGTCCTCCAGGCGGTTGATCCCGACGTCGATCACGGTCGCGCCGTCTCGGATGTGCTCCCCCCGGATGAACGCCGGCCGGCCGACGGCGGCGACGAGCAGATCGGCCTGACGCGTCAGCGCGGGCAGGTTCCGTGTCCTCGAGTGGCACACGGTCACCGTCGCGTCGCGCTGCAGGAGCAGCGTGGAGAGCGGGCGCCCGACGATCTCGCTGCGGCCGACGATGACGGCATGCTGCCCCGCGATCGGCAGCCGGTAGCGATCCAGGAGCTCGACGACGCCTGCCGGGGTGCACGGCACCGGGGCGTCGAGACGAAGGAGCAGGCGGCCGGCGTTCAGAGGATGCAGGCCGTCGACGTCCTTGGCCGGGTCGAGCGCCAGAATCACCGCCAGCCGGTCCAGGGGTCGCGGCACCGGGAGCTGGACCAGAATTCCGTCGAGATCGGGGTCCTCGTTGAGACGTCGCAGGCGGGCGAGGAGATGGCCCTGCGTGATGGTGGACGCCAGCCGGATTTCCTCCGAGCGGATCCCGACCTCCGCGCACGCGGCCATCTTGTTCCTGACGTAAACCTGCGACGCCGGATCCTCGCCGACGATCACCGCCGCGAGACGCGGGGCGACTCCTCCTCCCGCCCGAAGCGCCGCGACCTCGCGCGCGACCTCCTCGCGGATCGTCCTCGCCACCGCCGTCCCATCCAGCAGCTGGGCCGTCACCCGGCTCACTCCTTGGCGATTTGCTTGTGGAAGGTGAACGACAGAGTGTGGGTCTCGGCGCCAATTTGAAGGAAGGAGAAGATCATCTGGATCTCCTTCCACTTCCCCTGGAGCGGGCCGAACAGGAGAAGCCGCTCCCGCTTCTTCCCTTTCCCGATCGTGGTGCTGCTGTCATAGAGGACGGGCGCGACGCGGTCGATCATCGCCTGGGGATCGTCGACGCCGGCGCTCGCGGCGGTCCGGTACAGGTCGGTCAGGTCGATCCCGAACTCCTGGGTCTTCCCGTCCGTGAAGACGACCACGTTGCCGGGTTGGAACACGACGTCGGCGGCCGATTTGTTGTCGAAGGCGACGCGCACGGCGTGATACATCTCCGGCCGACCGGGAGAGACGGCAAACGGATCCGACGCCGCCGGCAGGATCGTGCGTACGAAAGCGCCCCGCGCGTCGGGGTCGAGAAACTCGACGGAGATCGTCACGCCCTTCAGCGTGAAGCTGCTGGCCGCAGGGCCGTCCTGCGGTCCCTTCTTCACGTACGGCCCAGCCAGGATGCGGTAGGGCGCCTCGATGCGCGGCGCCTCCCGGCCGGCGGCCGACAGAGCGCCCACCAGGAGCCCGGCCAGAACGGCCGGGAAGGAACGACTCGCGAATCGACGACAGACACGGCGCACGGTCGTTACGTTAGCACAAGGAGTCGTGCGCAGAAGCCGTGTCGGGTCGTCGCCGGCCGCCTGACGAGCGGTCCGATCGGCCGGCACAAAAAAAGCAGCCGGAGGCTGCTCCCTCACCGCGCGAGCCCAGGGCTGGGCCGGCGCCTCAGTGGTTGGTCTCGATCAGCTTCGGCGAGGCCTTGATGATGAAGACTTCCTCGCTGCCGTCCGGATTGACCTTCACGACCCGGTGAAGGACCATCCTCTTGTTGTCCTTCACCGCGACGATGCTGTTGACGTAAATATCCTCGGCGAGCGGTTCGTCCTTCGCGGCGGGAGAAAGCCTCGGCTTCAGGGGCTTGACGTTCCATCCATGCAGCTTCATCGCTATCCCTCACTCGGCACAAGCCGCGAAAACACTGTCTATATACTGGATCGGGCCGGTTCAGTCAAGCACGCGATTTGTAAAGAAATCCTTACAGTTCTGTCGCTTGGAAAATGTCAAGCGACCCTTCGGGCCCGCCTGCTATACTTCTTTTTCTTCCTGGGGGATGGCCATGAAGAACGCGGTCATCGTCAGCGCCTGCAGGACACCGGTCGGCCGGTTCCTCGGCTCTCTCAAGACGATCCAGGCGACCGAGCTCGGCGCGGTGGTGGTCCGCGAGGCGATCAAGAGAGCGAATCTCCGCCCGGAAGAGATCGACGACGTCATCATGGGGAACGTTCTATCCGCGGGTCTCGGTCAGAACCCCGCGCGCCAGGCGGCCCTCAAGGGCGGGCTTCCCGTGAGCGTCCCCGCCCTGACGATCAACAAGGTCTGCGGCTCGGGTCTCAAGGCGGTGTCCCTGGCGGCGCAGGCGATCCGGGCCGGCGACCACGAGGTGGTCGTGGCCGGCGGGATGGAATCGATGAGCAATGCCCCCTACCTGCTCATGGGGACGCGCGAAGGGCTGCGCCTCGGGGACGGCCAGCTGATCGATTCGATGATTCGCGACGGCCTGTGGGATGTCTACGAAGACGTCCACATGGGCTGCTGCGGGGAGGCGGTCGCCGAGAAATACGGGATCGGCCGGCAGGCCCAGGACGAGTACGCCCTCGGGAGCCATCGCAAGGCCCTCGCCGCGATCGACGCCGGCAAGTTCCGAGCCGAAATCGTGAGCGTTCCCGTGCCGCAGAAGAAAGGGCCCCCTGCGCTCTTCGACACGGACGAGAGCCCCCGCCGCGACACCTCGATCGAGGCGCTGTCGCGTCTGCGACCTGCCTTCAAGGAGGGCGGAACGGTGACCGCCGGCAACGCCCCGGGAGTGAACGACGGGGCCGCGGCGCTGACGGTGATGTCGGAAGAGCGAGCGGCGAAGATCGGCCGGCGGCCGATGGCCGAGATCGTGGCCTATTCGAGCAGCGGCATCGAGCCGAAGATGGTGATGATGGCGCCCGTCGAAGCGGTGCGCACCACGCTCGAAAAGGCGCGCTGGAGCGCGGACAATGTCGACCTCTTCGAGCTGAACGAGGCATTCTCGGTCCAGGCGATCGCCCTCATGAAGGAGCTGCGGCTTCGGCCGGAGCGGGTGAACGTGAACGGCGGCGCCGTCGCGCTGGGACATCCCATCGGCTGCAGCGGCGCGCGCATCCTCACGACGCTGCTTTACGCGATGGTCGATCGCCGCGCGAAGCGCGGGGTCGCCGCCCTCTGCCTGGGAGGCGGGAACGCGGTCGCGATGGCGCTGCGGGCCCTCTGAGGGCCCGGCGAGGGGCCGATGTCGAGCGACAGGCCGCGCGCGATCGCCATCGTCGGGGCGGGGCAGATGGGGCGGGGCATCGCCCAGGTCGCGGTTTTGTCCGGCTTCGACGTGGTCCTGCACGACCAGGAAAAGGGCGCCGTCGGCGCGGCCCTGCAGTTCATCGAACGCCAGCTGCAGCGTCAGGTGGACAAGGGGACGATCGCCCCGGACGTCCGGCTGGCGGCCCGTGGTCGTCTCCGGGAGGCGCCGGAGCTGGCGATCGCCTCCTCCGCCGACTTCGTCGTCGAGGCGATCAGCGAGGATCTGGCCCTCAAGTCGGACCTTTTCCGTCGCCTCGACGGCGTCTGCCGGCCGGGGGTCATCCTGGCGAGCAACACCTCGTCCCTCTCGATCACGCGTCTCGCCGCCGCCACGCGCCGGCCCGACCGCGTGATCGGCATGCATTTCATGAATCCCGTGCCCGTCATGGAGCTGGTGGAGATCGTGGCCGGCCAGAACACCTCCGCGTCGACGATCGAGACGACCCGTGACCTGGCGCGGGCCCTCGGCAAGACGCCGGTTCTGGCCCGGGATCAGCCGGGCTTCATCAGCAACCGCGTGCTGATGCCGATGATCAACGAGGCGATCTTCGCGCTCGACGAGAGGGTCGGCAGCCGCGAGGACATCGACACCGTGATGCGCCTGGGAATGCGCCACCCGATGGGCCCGCTGGCCCTGGCCGACTACATCGGCCTCGATACGTGTCTTTCGATCCTCGAGATCCTGCACTCGGGGTTCGGCGATCCGAAGTACCGTCCCTGCCCCCTGCTGCGGCGGATGGTAGACGCGGGAATGCTGGGGGTGAAGTCCGGGCGCGGGTTCTACGAATACGGTTCCGCGGGGAGCGATCGTTGAGGGCGCGGGCCTGGGCGTGCGGCGAGACCCCCGTCGTCAAGGGCGTCCCGCCGGACGCGCTCCTTTCCTTCATCGAGCGCCTCAAGCGATCCGAGACGCTCGGGGCGGACATCGTCCACGCCGCCTCGCTGCCGGGGCAGGACGCGTCCTACGCCTCCGTCTCGAAGCCGTTGCCGGAGCCGATCGAGAGAGCGCTCGAGGACCTCGGCATCGGGGCCCTCTACGATCATCAGGCGGACGCCATCGATCGCGTCCGCTCGGGCGCCGATGTCCTCGTCGCCACGCCGACGGCGAGCGGCAAGAGCCTGGTCTATCTCCTCCCGACGCTGGAGGCGGTGCTGGCGCGCCCCGGCGCGCGCGCCCTCTACCTGTTCCCGTACAAGGCGCTGGCCCAGGATCAGCTGCAGGGCGCCGAGGACCTCGCGCGCGCGGTGGCACGCCGCGGGGGCGTGATCCCGGGGTCCGACGGTCTTCCCGGCACCGGCCGGCCGGTCAGCGCGGCGATCTACGACGGCGACACGCCGGGCGCGCGACGCCGCCGGATCAAGGCCGATCCCCCCGACATCCTGATCACCAACCCGGACATGCTGCATCTCGGTTTTCTGGCGCACCACCAGGACTGGCGGCCGCTGTTCGAAAATCTGGCGCTCGTCGTGGTCGACGAGCTGCACGTGTACCGGGGAATCTTCGGGTCGCACCTGCACCACGTCCTGAGACGCCTCCTGCGCATCGCCGAGCACCACGGGAGCCGGCCGCGCTTCATCGCCTCCTCCGCGACCATCGCCAACCCCGGCGGTCTGGGCGAGGCTCTGGTCGGGCGCCGCTTTTCCGTGGTGGACCGGAGCGGCGCGCCTCGGGCGGCCCGGCACCTGCTCTTTCTCAACCCGCGTGCGAGCCCGTACACCGCGGCCACGCAGCTGCTCGCCTGGTCCCTCGAGCAGGGGCTGCGCACCATCGCCTTCACCAAGGCCCGCAAGATCACCGAGCTGCTGCACTCGTGGCTGCTGCGCGCCACCCCGGCCTGCGCAGGCCGGGTGAGCGCCTACCGATCGGGCTATCTCCCGGAGGAGCGGCGCGACATCGAGAGGCGTCTGTTCGATGGCTCGCTCTCGGCCGTCATCTCGACGAGCGCCCTGGAGCTCGGGGTCGACATCGGCGGGCTCGATGTCTGTCTCCTGGTCGGCTACCCGGGAAGCGTCGTGTCCACCTGGCAGCGGATCGGCCGTGTCGGGCGCGAGGATCGACCGTCCCTCACGGTCCTCATCGGCATGCCGGACGCTCTCGATCAGTATTTCATGGCGAACCCGGAGGAGCTCCTGAAGAGGGGATTCGAAGAGGTCGTTTTCGATCCGGCCAACCGCGTCATCGCCCGGGCCCACCTGGTCTGCGCCGGCGCGGAGCTTCCCCTGGAAACGCCGCGCGACCGCGGACTGTACGGCGACCTGTTCCCGCTGATCGAAGAGCTGGAGCGCGAAGGGGCCCTGGCGCGGGACGCGGGCGGCGACCGGTGGTACACGCTGCGCCGCCGCCCGCAGCGCGACGTCTCGCTGCGCTCGATCGGCTCGACGTACACCATCGTGGACGACGGCGCGAACCGCGTCATCGGCACCATCGACACGGTGCGCGCGTTCCACGAGACGCACACCGGGGCGATCTATCTGCACCTCGGGCAGCAGTACCTCGTGACGACCCTCGACATCGAGACCCGCCGGGCCCGCGTCGTCCCGGTGGATGCGGACTACTACACCGAGGTGCGCGGAGAGAAAGAGACGGAGATCATGGAGGTTCTCGCCGAAAAAACGGAGGGCTTCCTGCGCGCCGGCCAGGGGCGGGTCAAAGTCACCGAGAGGCTGACCGGTTACGAGAAGCGGCGTCTGTCCGGGCGCGACCGTCTCGGAGTGTTCGATCTGTCGCTCCCGCCGCTCCTGTTCGAGACCGTCGGTCTCTGGGTCGTCGTGCCGGACGCGATCCGCGACGGAGTCGTGGAACGAGAAGGCCACTTCATGGGGGGAATCCACGCGCTCGAGCACGCGATGATCTCGTTGTTCCCGCTCCTCGCCATCTGCGATCGGGGGGACATCGGCGGCATCTCCTACCCGCTGCACCCTCAGATCGGCCGCTCCGCCATCTTCATCTACGACGGCTATCCGGGAGGCTGCGGTCTGGCGGCGAAGGGATACGAAGAGCTCGCGGGTCTCCTGGGACGAGCCGTGGCGCTCCTGCGCGCCTGCCCGTGCGCTTCCGGCTGCCCGTCGTGCGTCCAATCTCCGAAGTGCGGCAACGGAAACAACCCGCTCGACAAGACCGCGGCGCTGTTCATCGCGCAGGCGCTCCTCAAGGACGACCCGGGCGGCGAGAACGCGCGCGGCGCGCCGGTGATCCGTCCCGCCCGCGAGGCGAGCGCGCCGCCCCGGGCGGCGCTGTCGCCGCTCCCGTCTCCGTGGCGTCTGATGGGCCGCGGCGAGGAGCACGAGCCGCTGCCCACCCCGTTGCGGCGCGGCTCTTCGGGTCTCGGGCCGGCCGGCGAGCTGACGCTCATCCTGGACGTCGAGACGCAGAAGAGCGCCGAGGAGGTGGGCGGGTGGCAGAACATCACCGACATGAAGATGGCGCTGGCGGTCACTTACAACCAGGCGTCCTCCCAGTTCAGGACGCACCTGGAAAAGGACGTCGATCGACTCCTCCTCGACCTGGCGATGGCCGATCGGGTGATCGGCTACAACATCGATCGGTTCGACCTGCCGGTGCTGAAGGCCTACACGCAGTGGGATCTGTCGCGCATCCGGACCTTCGACCTGCTCGCCGACATCTATCGCAAGCTCGGATTCAGGCTGAAGCTCGGCGACCTCGCCCAGGCGACGCTCGGGATCGGCAAGACCTCCGACGGCCTGCAATCGCTGAAGTGGTGGAAGGAAGGACGGGTGGACCTGATCGAGCAGTACTGCAAGCGCGACGTCGAAGTGACCCGGGATGTATACCTGTTCGGCCAGCGCAACGGCTACGTCCTGTACCGTGACAGGGACGGAAAGCAGCTGCGTCTTCCCGTCGAGTGGAAATGAGCCGTGCGCCGTTCTTGATCCCTCGGGGGGAACGTGATAGAAAGCGCGCGATTACTTTGATCTCGCCCCTCGAGAGCCGATCCCATCCACGGATCCACCGGGAGACCCAGGCATGACCCGTACCGATTTGATTGAAGCGATTGCGCAGGAAACGGGAACGGACAAGCAGCAGGCCAAGACATTCCTCGAAGGCTTCACGCTCGTCGTCGAGCGGGAGATGAAGAACGAGGGCGAGGTGCCTCTCGCCGGGCTGGGCAAGTTCAAGGTCACCAAGCGCAAGGCCCGGATCGGCCGCAACCCCATGACGGGGGAATCGATCCAGATCCCCGCCAAGACGGTCGTGAAGTTCACGGTGGCCAAGGCCCTGAAAGACGCCATCAAGAAGTAGGCGATGTCCGCCTCGAGCGCCGAGAGCCGCGCGCTCCTGCAGGAGATCTACCTGCAGGATCTGGTCCTGTCCCTGTATCGCGTCTACGCGCTCCGGCTGGGGGACGCGGAGGGCCGGCGGCTCATCGAGGACTACCTGCGCGCCGAGACGGACCGGGGACGCCGGATCGAGCACCGTCTTGCCGGCCGCGGTGCCGCGGCCTCGCCTCCGGTCCGCGCGCTGTTCGCCGCCGCGGGCGGGACGTACGGACGTCTCACGTCGCTCCTGGGAACGCGCGTGATGCTGCGAATCGCGCTCTCCGCCAGCCGGAAGGCCTCGAAGCGGGCCTGCACTCTCCTGGGCGATCCGGCCGATCCGGAGATGGTCTATCTGTCCACGCTCCGCGCGCGCAACGAAGGCGAGCTGCTGGACGGGCTGCGCCAGCATCTGATCGACACCTCGCCACGCCGCAGCTAGGAGCCGGCTGGCGCCGGCGAGGATCTCAGGCCTCTCCCACGAAGACGCCTCGCGTCGAGCGCTCGGTGGCTTCGGTGATCCCGACGTCGAGGAGCCGGTTCATCAGGCCGGATGGGTCCCGCCCTCCCGGGTCGCAGCCCAGATTGATGAAGTTGTCGGTCAGGGCCCGAAGGCGGCCGTCCGGATGGATCTCGCGCAGCACGAGGGCCGTCCTCACGCTCCCCACGAACGAACGCCGGAAGCGCAGTGACAGCGCGTCGCCGATCCGGCGCAGCCGGCCGGCACGCGCCTTGATCACCGTCGGGGGGACCCGGCCGGGGAGCGACTCCGCCGCGGTTCCGGGGCGCGGCGAGTACGGGAACACATGCAGGTAGTTGAGCGGCGACGACTCGATGAATCGGCAGGTCGCTTCGAGCTCGTCGCCGGTCTCCCCTGGAAACCCGGCGATGACATCGGCGCCGAGCGCGATCCCCCGAACGTCGCGGTGCAGCCTCTCCACAAGGCGCGCGTAATCGGCCGTGCGGTACGGCCGGCGCATGCGCGCCAGCACGGTGTCACAGCCGCTCTGCAGAGGGATCTGCAGATGCGGTGCGATCCGCTCCCCGGCGCCGGCGAGCAGCGCGATCAGGTCGGGAGTCACGGTCCTGGGCTCCAGAGAGTTGAGACGCAGGCGGCCCAGGCCCTCGACTTCGATGGCCCGTGTCAAAAGATGATGCAGGCTCAGCGGGGGATCGAGGTCTTTTCCATAGTCCCCGGTGTTCACGCCCGTGAACACGATCTCGCGGAAGTCGGCCTCGATCAGCCGGCCGATCTCCGCAAGCACCTGCTCGGGCCGCACGCTCCGGCTGGCTCCCCGGACCGACGGGATGACGCAGTAGGAGCAGCGCAGATCGCACCCGTCCTGCACCTTGAGGAGAGCGCGCGTGCGCTCGCCCGGATCGAACCCCGCGTCGCATCCTCCGGTCGCTCCCAGAGGCCCCAGCGACCGTCCCGCATCGGGGTCGAGCGCGAAGGCCTCCGCCGCCAGCGCCGGAACGGTCTCGAGCTGCGCGCTCAGGGAGACGACACGGTCCACTTCGGGGAGAGCCAGGAGGCCGGCGGGATCCCTTTCAGCGTAGCAGCCGGTCGCGATCAGGAGAGCGTTCGGGTTCGCGCCGCGCAGCCGCCGTGCGATCTGCCGGGCCTCGCGGTCGGCGTTGGCGGTGACCGTGCACGTGTTGAGGATGACGACGTCGGCGCCGCTCGCGGGCCCGCCCTCGTGGTCGATCGGGGCGCGCTCGAATCCCACCCGACGAAGCTGCGTTTCCAGCGCGGCCGAATCCGCCTGGTTGAGCTTGCAACCCAGGGTGACGATCCGGTAGGTCGGCACGCTCAAGATCCGCTCTTGGTCCCCTCGGTCTTGAGGGCGCGGTTCTTCTCGATGACCTTGCTCGCCAGGCGCGCCTTGTATTGCTGAAGACGCCGGCGCAGGGCGGCATCGCTCGTCGCCAGGATCTGTGCCGCGAAAATTCCGGCGTTCATGGCGCCGGATTTGCCGATCGCCATCGTCGCCACCGGCACGCCTCCCGGCATCTGCACCGTCGACAGGAGCGAGTCGAATCCCTGCAGCGCCGAGGAGGCGAGCGGCACCCCGATGACCGGAACCGTGGTGTGCGCGGCGACCACGCCGGCCAGATGGGCCGCGTGGCCCGCCCCGAGGATGATCGCGCCGAATCCTCGTTTCTCCGCGTTGCGCGCGAGCGCCGCGGTCACATCGGGTGTGCGATGCGCCGACGTGATGTCCACCTCGTACGGAATCCCGAACTCCCGCAGGATCTTCAAGGCCTCGTCCATCGCCGGCAGGTCGCTGTCGCTGCCCATCGCCACCCAGACTCTGAGACGCGTGACCCCCGAGGGGCGAGAGGTCCTGTGTCGACGCGAACTGGCCACGGAGTTTCTCCTCATGGGGCGGTGCGGCGTGATTCTACCAGAGACGCCTTGGCGTCGCGTCGGGTCGGAAGGGTCAGGCGGCGGAATGCGGAGCGCGGGGTCTGAGCGGCTCCGCGCACTCACAGCGGTCGAGCACGCGGTTGCAAGCGAAGCAGTAGCCGTTGCGGGCAAAGAAATCGGCCATCTCTTCCTGCCAGGCGTCGATAAAGCCCATCCTCTCGTAATCGGCCATGTCGCTCATCTCGAGAAGCAGCCGGATGTTCTCCCGGGATTGGTGGTAGATGCGGAGGAGCTCGAAGATCCGGCCCCTGCCGGAGGCAAAGACCGCGTCCTTCTTGAGGTGGCGCATGATACGGCATGCTAGCACGCCCGCAGGCGCGTCTCAATGCGCGGGCGCGTCGGCAGCGGGCGGGATACAGCACGGGCCGTCGACCGGTCCGGCCTCTAGACGTTCTCGGGGGTATCGCGGGCGATATCGGTGCGGTAATGCCGTCCTTCGAATTGTATCGCCTGCGCCGCCTGGTAGCAGCGCTCGCGGGCCTGCGCGAAGGAGGCGCCCAGGGCGGTCACGGAGAGCACGCGGCCGCCCGCGACCGTGAATTTTCCGTCCTTGACGCCGGTGCCGGAGTGGAACACCTCGACACTCTCCAGCGCCTCCGCCGCATCGATACCGGCGATCGGCGCGCCGGTCTCCGCATCGCCAGGATACCCACGGGCCGCCAGGACCACGCAGACCGAGCGGGCCTTCAGCCAATCGATGGCGATCTCCTCGAGGCGGCCGCCCAGCGTGGCCTGCAGCACCGGGACCAGATCGCTCTTCATGCGCACGGCGATCAGCTCGGCCTCCGGGTCGCCGAATCGGGCGTTGTACTCCAGGACGCGCGGGCCCTTCTTCGTCAGCATCAACCCGACATAGAGCACGCCGCGGTAGGGCCGTCCCTCCTTGGCCAGGCCGGCGATGGTCGGCAGAAGAATCTCGTCCAGGATCTCGCGGAAGGTGTCGGCGTCGATGTGCACCGAGGGAGAGTAGCCTCCCATACCGCCTGTGTTCGGTCCATCGTCGCCGTCCCCCAGCCTCTTGTAGTCCTGGCAGGTCACGAGTGGCAGGATCCGCTCTCCGTCCGACAGGGCGAAGAAGGACGCCTCGTGCCCCTCCAGGAACTCCTCGAGCACGACGCGGTCCCCCGCCACGCCGAAGCGTCGTTCGACCTGCAGCGTCTCGATCGCCTCCTCCGCCTCCTTCTTGTCCCTCGCGACGAGGACCCCCTTGCCGCCGGCGAGGCCGTCGGCCTTGAGCACGACGGGGAAGCCGCCCTTCCTCTTCTTGAGGAGGGACCGCGTCTCGGCGGCCGAGCAGGCGATGTCGAAACGGGCCGTCGGTATGTCGTGCTTCTTCATGAACTCCTTCGCGAACACCTTGCTGGACTCGATTTCGGCTGCAGCCTGCGTCGCCCCGAAGATCGTCAGGCCGCGCTTCTGGAACTCGTCCACGATCCCGAGCGTCAGCGGCAGCTCGGGACCGACGACGGTCAGATCGATTTTGATCGTCGCCGCGAAGTCGGCGAGCTCGACGATGGAGGAGGGATCGATGGGGACCCGATCGGCGATTTTCGCCAGCCCGACGTTCCCGGGGGCGCAGTACAGCTCCTTGACCAGAGAACTGCCGCGGAGCTTCCAGGCGAGAGCGTGCTCGCGGGCGCCGCTGCCGACGACGAGAACCTTCATCGAGCGTGGGTCCTCAGCGAAGGAGGCCGCGGCGGGCATTCCGTGCACCGCGACGTTCGAGGACGGGACGCCGTGTGCTGCAGGCGCCACAAGGACGGCGGATTATTCCACAGCGTTTTCAACGCCGTCAACCTCGCGCCGCGCGCCCGCGGTTGTCCGGTGCTTTCCGGTATAATCCCGCGCCACTTTGTGAGCGTCCCTGGTGAGTCCGATGAACCGTCTCCTGGACAATCTGATCGACCAGATCCTCCGGTTCATCTGGAGCGCCAACCCGACGGTCGCCACAGCCGCGGGGATCCACGATGACGATCACCGGCTCATCGACTGCAGCCCGGACGCCATCGCGGCGCGCCTCGACAGGATGTCGGAATACCACAGGGAGCTGGCGCGCCTGGAGCGGACGCTCGGCCCGCTGCCCCCGGACGATGCGCTGGATGTCCGCGTCCTTGCGGACGCTCTGGACGCGGAGACGCGCCTCCTCGCCGAGGTGCGGGCCCCGTTCCGGGATCCCGCGTTCTATCTGGACGAGATCCTCTACGGTCTGTACTACCTGATCGAGCGCGATTTCGCCCCGCTGCCGGTCCGGGCGCGTGCGGCTGCGGCGCGCGCCGCGGAGGTTCCGCGTCTGCTGCGGCAGGCGCGGGGGAACCTTTCCGATCCGGGAGGCATCCCGAGGGAATGGGTCACCGCGGCCGTGCAGCAGATCGAGGGGAGCCTCGATTTCCTCTCCGGTCTGGACCGCGAGGTCGTGCCGCGCGCCGGTCCCGCCGGTCCCGAGCTGAAGACTGCCCTCCGCGAGGTTCTTCGGGCGATGCAGGAGTTCGGCGATCACCTGCGCGGCCATCTTCTTCCCGAGGCCGTCGGCGACTTCGCAATCGGGAGGTCACTGTTCGAATTCCTGCTGCGCACGCAGCACGGCATCGACATGGATGCCGACGCCCTGCACGAGTTCGGGCTGAACCTCGTCGCGCGCTCGCAGGAGCGGCTGGCGGAGGCCGCCCGCGTCGTCGATCCGCAGCGCTCCTGGCAGGCCCTGGTGGCCGAATGGAAGCTCGACCACCCGACCGAGGATGAGTTCCTCTCCGAATACCGCAGGGAGGTGGAGCGCGCCCGGGGTTTCGTCGAGGAGCGCCGCGTGGCGACCCTGCCGCCGGGGGAGCGCCTGCACGTGGTCGAGACCCCGCCCTTCCAGAGGACGGTGACGCCGTTCGCGGCCTATATAGCGCCCGCGGCCTTCGAGAACGCCCGGGACGGATTCTTCTGGGTCACCTCACCGATGACCGGTGCCCCGCCGGAGGTGCGCGCCCGGATGCTGCAGGATCACCTGAGGCCGGGCATCCCGGCCACCGTCGTGCACGAGACCTACCCCGGTCATCATCTGCAGCTCTCGGTCGCCACCCGGCTCGCCTCGAGGGTCCGCCGATTCTTCGTGACGCCCGTGTTCATCGAAGGCTGGGCCTTCTACTGCGAGCAGATGATGGCGGAGCAGGGATACTACCCGGACCGCCGCAGCCAGGTGCTGCAGCTCAAGGATCAGCTCTGGCGGGCCTGCCGGGTGGTGATCGACGTGGGGCTCCACACGCGCGGGATGAAGGTCGATCGCGCCGCGGACATGCTGCACGACGTCGCCCGGCTGGAGGCGCCGAGCGCACGCGCCGAAGTGCTGCGGTACACGCGCACGCCGACGCAGCCGATGTCGTACGCGGTGGGGAAGCAGGCGATCCTGGACCTGCGCGAGCACATTCGCTCGCGGCGGGGTCCGGCGTTCGACCTGCGCGCCTTCCACGACGAGCTCCTCTCCTTCGGGTCGATTCCGCTCAGCCGGATCCGCGAGCGCATGACGAACGGCGCAGCGGATGCGGATCGGGGAACCGGGTGAATCGCCTCGCGCGGGCGATCGTCGTGGTCGCGGTGATGGCGCCGTCCGGTCTCGAAGGTCGGCCGGCCGTCGCGGCCCGGCCGGGCGCCGTCGCGACGACTGCGACGGCGGCCGCGACCCTCGGTCCCGAGGCGACCGCCCCCGCCCCGCGGATGGTGGAGCACCCCCTCGGCGAGATTCCGCAGGACGACCCCCTGATGGAGTCGTATTCGCACGGCAACTACGTCCTGTACGTCATCGGTTTTCTCTGGACCCTGGGGAGCCTGGGTCTCATCGTCTTTTCGGGATTCGGCTCGACCCTGCAGGCATGGTCCGGGAGGTTCGGCCGATCACCCGGCCTGAAGGTCGCGGCCTGCGCGGCGCTCTTCACGCTGGTGACCTTCCTCGCCCAGCTCCCCTTGGCCTTTTACCGTGGCTACGCGCGCGAGCGGAGCTACGGGTTCGCCAACCAGACGCTCGCCGGCTGGATCGGCGACCAGGGGAAGGGGCTGCTGGTGTCCTTCGTCCTGGAGCCGATCTTCTTCGTGGTTCTGTACGCCGCCATGCGTCGTTTCGAGCGCCGATGGTGGGTAGCGGGGGCGTGCCTGGCGATTCTCTCCGCCATTCTCGTCGTCGCCGTGGCGCCGGTGTACATCGCGCCGCTGTTCAACACCTTCGAGCCTCTCAAGGACGCCGGTCTGCGTTCCGAGATCCTGGCGATGGCGCGGCGCGAGGGGATCCCGGCCGACGAGGTGTATCAGGTCGATGCCAGTCTCCAGTCCAGCCACAACAACGCTTATTGCGCCGGTTTGCTCGGCACCGAGCGGATCGTGCTGTACGACACGCTCCTGCGGAGCTTCACCCCGCGCGAGATCAAGGCGGTGATGGGGCACGAGATGGGCCACTACGCGCTGCACCACGTCTGGAAGACGATCGGGTTCCTGGCCACGCTCATACTCCCGGGATTCTTCCTGCTGGATCGGGTGTCGCGCCGGCTCATCGAGCGGCGGCCAGGGCTGGGGATCGTGGCCATTTCAGAGCCGTCCTCCATGCCGCTCATCGTTCTTGTCCTGAGCGTCTTTCTGTTCCTGGCGAGCCCGGTCATCGCCACCTTCAGCCGGATTCAGGAGCACCAGGCGGACCGGTTCGGACTGGAGGCGACCCGCGACCCTGTGGCCGCCGCCTCGGCGCTCCTGAAGTTCGGCCGGCTTGACCTCGACGAGTACCACGTCAACCCGTGGATCGAGGCGCTGCTCTACGAGCACCCCAGTCTCGAACGGCGCGTCCGGGTCGCGCAGGAATTCGCGCGACGGCACGGCATCACGGAAGAAACCCCCTTCTAGAACATCGCGGTCGCCGCCGAATCAGTTGCCTCTGGACGTGACCAGACGGGACGCGGCGGAGCCGGGGAGAGGCTCGCCATAATAAAGGTAGAGGGCGTCGGTGTACGCTTCGGCCACCTTCTGCCGGTAGGCGGGGTCCGAGATCAGGCGGCTGTCGGCGAGATTGCTCAGATTGCTGACCTCGATGAGAACCTGCACGGGGACCTCGCTGCAGCGCAGGACTGCGGGGACCCACGATCGGCGGCGGCGGATGATCCGCTCGCGCACCGGCTCGTACGGGTGGATCGACACGCCGCGCCTGCGGAACCCCTTCAGCAGGGCGGTCGCGAACTGCCGCGACAGTCCTTCGGATTGCTCCCTCTCGGTGCGCGTGAACGAGACGTACGGCTGCTCCCGGGCCTCGCGGATGCGGGCGTAGACGGGGCCGGTATAGCCGTAGCGATTGCGCCGGTACTGCTCTCCCGGCACGTAGATCATCGCGCCACCCAGCCCCGGGTGGCGCGCGTCGGCGTGCAGGCTGGTGAAGACGATCTTCCTCGGATCGCTGCCCTCCGAGACGAGCCTTCGGAAGTAGGAGTTGGTCAGATACCATCTCAAGTTGACGCTGACGTAAGGCTGCGTCAGCGGAAATGGCGGGTCGGTCAGCAGAATCTCCGCCTGGTTTCTCGGCAGGCGGACCTGATCGCGTATCCGGTACCCTTCCCGGCGATCCCGGATTGTGGTGAGAACGCGTGCCGACGTGTCGCTCTCGAGGATCGACTTGATCCGGCAGAGGATGTCATAGACATACTCGTGCTCCGAGATGCCGTTGTGATAGGCGCCGCGGTCGCGACCCCCGTGACCGGCGTCGAGAATGACCGTGACCCCTTCCAGGTTCCGGCTGCGCGCTTGGTTGGTGTAGCGGGCGATCTTCGCCTGGCTCCTCTCCCACTCCAGACGCCGGGGATCCTGGCCGGGCAGGAATTCCGGAAGGAGATCGTCCATGGCGATCTTCACGGGGTAGCCGGTCGGGATGTCGGTGACGTCCCGGATGCCGCTCCGGACGGCGATCCCCCGTGCCAGCTCGTTCACCTCCTGGCTGTCGACCCTGCCGGTGAACCGCATCACCACTGAATAGAGGGCCTCTCCCTGCTTGAGGCGGTAACGCGCGAACGCGCCCGCGTCGTCGGCTCCGTAGACCAGCTGGCCGCTCGCGTCGGTCCTTTGCCCCTTCGGCGCGCCGCGCGACCCCGCGCCCGGCTCGGCCTCGCCGGGCACCTCCGTGAAATCATCGCCGTTCGCGTCGTCGTCCGCCGAGGAGTGCGTCTGGTCGTCCACCTGCGCGTCGGACCCGACGCCCGCCAGCCGCGCGAACGCGGGCAGCAGAAGCTCTCCGGGGATCACGATCTCCTGACCCTTCGTCGGGATGAGCCCGGGGAGGGCGTTGCGATCGGCGAGGGCGCTGAAGTTCTCGCCGCGGCCGGTCAGCCACAGCGCGAGGTTCCACAGGGTCTCGTCGGACGCCGGCTGGCGGCCCGCGCCGGCGTGGTGGATCCAGTCACCATCGCGCGGGCCGTCCTCGGGAAACAGATCGCGCAGCGTCTTCATCCTGAAGGTGTCGCTCAGGAGGGCATAGGGAAGCGCGACCGTGCCGCCCGCGACGGGTGGTCCGTCGCCGTTACGAGCGCGCGCGGCCTGGAGATCGCGCAGATCGGCCAGATATCTCTGGCCCAGAGAGGTCCACGTATCGCCCGGGTGGACCGGAACCACGAGCACAAGATCCCTCCCCTGGCGGACCTCGGCATGCTCACCGGCGGCGCCGCGTTCGTCCGCGGGGGTGGAGCGCCCCGTGCGGACGTCGAGCCGCTGCGCGGGCTTGGGTTCGGATCCCGCGGCGGCAATCCGGGGCGCCGGGTGCAGCGGGCGCCCGATCGCAAGGACCACGACGAGGGCGATCCCGACGCGCCCGCGCGGTGGGCGTGGAGCCGGTGTCACGCGGCCCCGACGAGGGGAGGGTGCTGGCGGAACTTCAGCTCGGCCTCGAGCGCCGCTCCCAGGCGAAGGACGGTCTCCTCGTCGAAGCGCCGGCCGATGATCTGCAATCCGATCGGCAGCCGATCGCGCGTCAGCCCGCAGGGGATCGAGAGGCCCGGCAGCCCGGCGAGATTGATCGTCACCGTGAAGATGTCCGAGAGGTACATGGAGAGCGGGTCGTCCGTCTTCTCTCCGAAGCGGAACGCGGGGGTGGGTGTGGTCGGCGTGACGATCGCATCCACCGTCCGGAAGGCGCGCTCGAAGTCCTGGCGGATGAGGGTGCGCACCTTCTGACCCTTGAGGTAGTAGGCGTCGTAGTAGCCCGACGATAGGACGTAGGTCCCGAGCATGATGCGCCGCTTCACTTCCGCCCCGAACCCTTCGGTGCGGGTGCGGACGTAGAGCGGTCCCAGCCGGGTGGCGCCCGCCGCGCGGTGGCCGTAGCGCACGCCGTCATAGCGGGCGAGATTGCTGCTCGCCTCGGCGGTGGCGATGATGTAGTAGGTGGGGATGGCATATTCGGTATGCGGGAGCGAGATCTCCTCGAGGCGGGCTCCCGCCCGCTCGGCCAGCTTCAGGGAGGCCTTCACGGACGTTTCGACCTCCGGGTCCATGCCGCTCCGGAAATACTCCGCCGGCACGCCGAGGCGCAGTCCCGCGGCCCCGCGCCGCAGACCCGCCACGTAATCGGGCACCGGCTGCGGCGCCGATGTCGAGTCGAGCGGGTCATGACCGGCGATGACCTGCAGCACGCGCGCGACGTCCTCGACCGTCAGGCCGAACGGTCCGGCCTGGTCGAGCGACGACGCGAAGGCGACCAGACCGAAGCGCGACACGCGACCATAGGACGGCTTCATCCCGGGAACCCCGCAGAGCGCCGCCGGCTGGCGGATCGAGCCGCCGGTGTCGGTCCCGATCGCCGCCGTGACCTCGCGCGCCGCGACGGCGGCGGCGGAGCCTCCGCTCGATCCCCCCGGAACGCGATCGAGGGCCCACGGATTGCACGTCTTTTCGTAGGCCGAGTTCTCGGTCGATGATCCCATGGCGAACTCGTCCATGTTCGTCTTGCCGACGATCACGGCGCCCGCGTCGCGCAGCCGGGCCACGCAGGTCGCGTCGTAGGCCGGCGTGAACCCCTCGAGGATTCGCGAGCCGCACGTCGTCGGGATACCGCGCGTGCAGAGGACATCCTTCACCGCCATCGGAACGCCGGCGAGCGCTCCGAGCGGCCGGCCCTCGCGGCGCTCCCGGTCCACGCGCTCCGCCTGGCGCACAGCGTCCTCCTCGACGAGCACGCGGAAGGCTTTGACGCGGGGCTCGACGGCGCGCAATCGTTCGAGGGTGGCGCGGCAGATCTCGACGGCGCTCGCCTCACCTGACGACACGAGCGAGCGGATCTCGCCGATCCCCCGGCCGGTCAGGCCGCTCATCCGATGACCCGGGGGACCTTGAACAGGCCGCGGTCCGCCTCCGGCGCGTTCGCCAGCGCCTGCTCGCGCGGCATCGACGGCACCAGCGCGTCCTGCCGGAGGGAGTCGGCTCCGCTCTCAACGTGGGAGGTCGGCTCGATGGCGGACGTGTCGAGGGCGTCCAGTTGCGCGACGTAGTCAAGAATCGAGCTGAGCTGCTGCGTGATCCGGCCGATCTCCTGCTCGGAGAACTCGAGGTTGGCGAGCTTCGCGATGTGAAGGACCTCGTCTCTGCTGATCGCCATGCGCGGACCGCCTCGCGAGGAATTATACCCGAGTCGCTGTGATAGGCTTGGCGCGATGAGCCGCGTTCCCCCGATCGCGACGCAGGCTCGCCGTCACAGCGGTCGTGGTGGCGTGCTCACGGTCTCGAGCCTGGCGGCGCTCCTGGCCGTCGCGCCCGCCACCTCTCCTTCCCGAACGAGCACGCCACCGGCCGACGGTCCGGTTGGCGCGGTGCGCGTCACCATCGAAACGATCGTCGTCGATCGCCGGGGCACCTGGTCGGTGGGCATTGACGTCGCCGACATCTTCTCCGGCAGCACCGGGGTCCTGAAGAAATCGGCGACCCTGATCGGCCGGGAAGGGGCCGGCACGCGCGAGATGGTCGATCTGACGGCCCGCATCACCCCCACGCTGATCCCCGCCGGCGGCTGCGCGCTGCGGATCGAGACCGAGGCGCGCAGCGTCGTTGCCGGCGCGAAGGCGGGTTCCGCGCCGCGGCGACCGGACCGCGCGCGCGCCGCCATCGAGCTGAAGAGCGACGAGGAGCGTCTCGTGGAGGCGTACTCCTCGGCCGCGACGCAAGGGCGGCTGGCCCTGAAGGTGAAATGCGGATTACCCTCCAGCCCGTCCGAGTCCGACGTTCGTTTCGTCGATTTCGTGCTGAGCGTGGAGCGCGGAGAGGGCGACAAGGAGCCGCAGCCGATGAAGAGCAACCAGCTGCGGGCGACGCTCGGGCGCGAGGCGAGCAATCTCTTCTCCTTCAACGTGACCCTGGACCCCGATACGACGGGGGCCAAGCGCTATCGCAAGGAGGAGATCGAGGTCCGGCTGACCCCCACCCTCGAATCGGGCGGTCGCCTGCAGGTCGGGATCGCCGTGCGCGGCGAGCTCGCCACGGTCAGCGCCGGGGCCGCCCCGGTGGCCCACCCGTTCGACAGCCAGGACACGGTGGTCCTCGCGCCAGGCGAGACGCGCCATCTCGACATCGACGTGCGCTCGTCCGGCGCCGACGAGGGCTGGGCACGCGTCCGGTATCG
The DNA here is from genome assembly GCA_964384905.1 of uncultured Acidobacteriota bacterium. Lineage (GTDB taxonomy): Bacteria > Acidobacteriota > Polarisedimenticolia > Gp22-AA2 > Gp22-AA2 > Gp22-AA3. Next base: position 13,247 of record CAYLND010000025.1, on the reverse strand, counting down.
CCTGGGCGTCACGGGCGCATTCTGAGGCCGTTTGACTTGCGGTCGCCGCATCGTTCACAATAACCCCTTTTTCGCTCGCTCACGCGTACGACCGCTGGCTCGTCTTATCCGCCCGTCCGGCAGGGAGGCCATGCGCGACCGTACCGGGAAAGCGTGCCTCGTCCTCTCCGGTTTCCTGGTGGTTTTCGGGACCCACTCAACGCCCGCCGGCGCCCAGGACCGAACGCTCGAGGGCCAGGTGATCGATGCGCGTGGGGCCGGCGTGGCCGCCGCGACCATTTTTCTGACCCCGGTCGGCCGCGCGCGCTACTCGGCGTCCGCGCAGGTCCGATCGGGTCCGGCTCCGGCGGTCGACGACGTCGCCGGCCACGTGGTGCGGAGCGCCGCCGACGGATCGTTCACCGCGCTCCTGCCGATCGGTCGCTATCACATCGCCGCGTTCAAGCCAGGCTACGAGGTGACGCTCGGCGAGGTGAATCTGCAGGCGCGCGGCGTCGTCGAGATGAGGATGATCCCGGCGGACAGGTCGGGCGGCGGTCCGAGCGAGGAAGCGGGCGACGATCGCAATCTGGATTGGATATTGAGGCACCCGGAGGTGGACGTGCTGCGCGATCGGGAGCGGGCGATCGAGGATCCGGTCGAATCGGAGGGATTCGACCCGCCGCAGGCCGGATCCGGAACACGCCTGAGACTGGCGGCGACGCGACGACCATCGGTCGCCGGAGAGTTCCAGCAGAGGCTCGGCAGTGCATGGCCTTGGGGTGGTGAGAGCCCCGGGTCGGCGGGCACATCGAGCCAGGCCACGCGGGTCGGTCTGCGCGGCCGGCTCGGCCAGCAGGCCTCGTGGTGGTTCGACGGCATGACGGATCGCGCCGAGACCGCGTCGGAGGGTGATGACAGCGTCACGCAGGCTCGTCGCTCGTCCGGGCTGGGTCTCGGCCTCGACTATCGGCCGCGCGCGGGCGACGTGGTCCAGACCCGATTTCGCTACGGCGCCAGCCGGCACCTCTTCGACCCGAACGCGCCGGACGATGCCATCGACCAGGATCAACGGTCCACCGGGGTCAGGGCAAGGTGGGCCCGCGCGCTGAGTGAAGAGACGTCCCTGTATGTCACCGGCGGCTATCTCGAGACCGGCGCGCGCGAAGATGCATCGCCCCGAAGTCCGTCGGATGCGCCCGCGGAGCAGGCGATCGATGGCCGGTTCGATCGCTCCATCCTGGCGGGTGCCTCTCTGTCGTTCCGATCAGAGGACCACCAGGTGGGTGTGGGGCTGCGCGTCCATTCCTACCTCTACGGGATCGGTGACGACGGAGCCGGCCTGTTTCTCGTCGAACCGGGGGCGGCCCCCCTCGAGAGCGCCAGGCAGGGAAGCTCGGTCAGCCTGTTCAGTCGCGATGACTGGCGCCTGATGGAGGGGTATGTCCTCAGCTATGGCATCGGCTATCACAACGATCTCTCGACGGGCGGGTCCTATCTCGTGCCGCGGGTGGGTCTGACGCGCGCGCTTCCGGGCCCGACGGGGCTCGTCATGCGTTCGGCCGTCGTGGTCCGGATGGATGACCATCCGATGATGGATGGATCGGGCGAGAGACCGGGCGACGCGCGCGGCGATCCGGTTCATCTGGGGTACGAGCTGGCGGTCGAGCGCCGGCCGGAGGATCGATTGCAGTTCGCCGCCACGCTGTCGTACATGCCGTTCCAGGAGATCGAGGGAGTCGAGGGGCCGCTGCCGCTTCCCGGAGCCCCTGATCAGCCCGTGCTCGTGATCGCCGACGCGGCGGCCGGTCGGCGCCAGATGGAGGTCGAGCTGCGGCGCGGGTTCGGTTTCGTTCGGGGAAGTCTCGCGGGGAGCATCGGGCGCGTGGAGGGCCGGCTGAGACCGGTGTTCGAGGAGGCCCCATTGCAGAGCCTCAGGGCGGGCACGGCGCGCTACTACCTGACGAGCCTGCGCGCGCTGTTCGAGCCCACGGACACCGAGCTGCGCATCGATTACCGTAGGGTCATGGGAGACACGGACCCGATCGCCGGCGGCGGGAGCGGCTCGCTCGCCTATCGTCGCTTCGACCTGGCCGTCCTGCAGGATCTCCCGTGGGTCGCCATGGCCAACACCCGTTGGAGAGTCCTGATGGCCTATCAGGGTCTCCAGTACGGATCGCTCGACGACCCGGCGGCGGCCGGAACGGGAGTCGCGTCGCGCCTCACGGGCGGCGTCGACGTGTCGTTCTGACATGCGAAAAACTCTGGCGGTCGCGATCTCCGCTCTGTTCCTGGCCTGGGGCGCCGTCTATTTCTACAATCAAGTCACGCAGGTCGCCCCCGAAACAGGAGTGGAATGGGTGGACTCCTCGCGCGGCGTCTCGGCGGACGCCGTCATTCCCAGGACCCCCGCATGGAAGGGCGGCCTGCGCCCCGGCGACCGGCTGCGGTCCATCGACGGACGGCGGATCGCTTCGGCGGTCGACGCCGAGGACGCTCCCTACACGGTCCCGAAGGGCACGTCGCTGTCCTACAACGTCCTGCGCGATGGCGAGGCGGCGACCTTCTTGGTCCGACCCAACTGGGTCGGCGGCGGCACGCCCGTCTATTACTACATCACGCTCGTCGGACTGACCTTCCTGGGCGTGGGCGTGGTCGTCTGGATGAGGGCCACGCGGGCCCGCGCGGCCACCCCGTTCGCTCTGTTGTGCCAGGCCATGTTCCTGGTGCTCGTCCTGAAGAGCACCGGACAAGGCGGCTGGCTCGACTGGAGCGGATACTGGGGCGATCTCGCGGGGTGGCTCATCGCCCCGGCGCTGTTCCTGCATATCAACTGGGCTCTGGCGGACGAGGACCGGGGGTCGAGCCTGAGAAGGTTCCGCCGCGCGGCCTTCTATGTCCCGGCCATCCTCCTGTTCGCCTACAACCTCTACCTGGTTCCGTTCAAGCAGGTCTACCGGTTCGCCGATCCCCTCGCCGCCATCCGCTTCAAGGAGCGCCTGGAGGAGGCCTACATCGCGATCTTCGTGATTGCGGGGATCGCCAAGGCGGTCCGGTCCTATATGTACGCGACCCGGCTGCAGACGCGCTGGCAGCTCAAGTGGATGGCCTGGGGGAGTCTGGTCGGCTTCCTGCCGTCCGCGGTGTTCTACCTGGTGCCGCACTCCCTCAACATCCGGATCGGCGGCTGGAGCGAGCTGTCGCTGCTGCCGATGGCCGTGATCCCGCTCGCCTTTGCGGCCGCGATCGTCCGCTATCGTCTTCTTGATCTCGATATCTTCCTCAAGCGCGGCATCGTGGCGATCGGTCTCCTGCTGAGCGCGGGGGCGACGTACGCCGCCTGCTACGTGGTCATGGACCGGGCCACCGGCGAGATCACGCCGCGCGGGCTCAATCTGGCTCTCATCCTGGCGACCTTCCTGATGGCGATCTTCTACCCGCGCATCCACCGGCGGCTGAAGAGCGTGGTCGACCAGTTCTTCTATCGGGAGCGCTACGACTATCGCCGCACCCTGAACGAGTTCAGCGACGCGCTCAATCGCGAGCTGAGCTTGCCGGCGCTGCGCGCCAAGTTTCTCGGCCGCGTGGTCCGGACCTTCAACCTGGAAGGCGCGCACGTGTTCGTCCGGGAGCCCCTCGGTCGTCGGCTGGTCAGCGAACCTCCCGATCGGCCGATCGACTCGGACGATCCGCTCCTGACGATGCTCGTCGATGTCGACTACCTGTCGCTCCGCGACCATCCGGGGGCGGGTGAAACCGCGACCGGCTCCTTCCTGCTCGACACTCTCGGCGTGGAGTATCTCCTGCCGATGACGGTCGAGGGCGAGACCGTGGCGGTCCTCGGGACGGGGACCCCGCGCGGCGGCGAGCCTCTCACCAGCGAGGATCTGCAGCTCCTGATCTCCCTGTGCCGGCACGCCGCCGTCGCGTTCGAAGGAGCGAGGCTGTACGGCGCCGTGCAGGAAAAGGTGCTCGAAGTCGAGGCCTTGCGCGAGTTCAACGAGAGCATCCTGGAGAGCAGCCGCGTCGGCATCGTGGTCACCGACTCGGACGGGCGCGTGGTGAACGTCAATCACGCCTTCGAGGTCCTGTACGGTGACCGCCGCGATCGGGTCCTCGGCCAGTCTCTGTCGCAGGTCATGCCCGCCGGCGTCTTCACGCTGGCGAACGACGCCGCCCGGGCATCGGGAGACGTCCTGCCGGACGGCGGCATCCGGGTCTATCGCTCGTCGCTTCGAACCCGGGATGGGCGCCGGCTGGTCGTCAACCTGACGCAATCGGCGCTGCGGGATCCGGCGGGCGAGCCACGCGGCCGGGTGATCACGGTCGACGACGTCACCGAGCAGGTCCTGCGCGAGCAGGACCTGCAGCGTCGCGACCATCTCGCCTCGATCGGGCTCCTGGCCTCGGGGATCGCCCACGAAGTGAACACGCCCCTGACCGGCATCTGCTCCTACACCCAGATGCTTCTCAAGGAGCACGCACCGGACGAGCCCGAGTACCCTCTCCTGAAGAAGATCGAGCAGCAGGCGTTCCGGGCGGCCGGCATCGCCTCCAGCCTGCTGAACTTCTCCCGTCAGCGCGACGGCGACTACCAGCCTTTGGAGGTCGCCGACATGGTTTCCGAGACGCTCGAGCTGTTCCAGCCGCACCTGCGGGGACGGCGGATCGAGCTGGTGCGCAGTCTCGAGCTGCCCCCGACGCGGGTGAACGGCAACCGCGGCCGGCTGCAGCAGGTGCTGATGAATCTGCTCTTGAACGCCGCGGACGCCATGAGCGAAGGCGGCATCGTGACCGTGGCCGCCCGATCCACGTCCGGCCGCGTGCAGATCGAGGTCTCCGACACGGGCTGCGGCATTCCGCCGGAGCATCTCGAGCGGATCTATGATCCGTTCTTCACGACCAAGCCGCGCGGCCAGGGGACCGGTCTGGGCCTGTCGGTGTCGTACGGGATCGTCAAGGAGCACGCCGGAACCCTGTCCGTGGAAAGCAGCCCCGGAGAAGGATCACGATTCGTCGTCAGCCTGCCGGCCGTCGACGAGAAGAGAGCCTCGGCATGAAGACTCCCAAGATGCAGGTGCTCGACAAGACCGCATCCGATGACGCGACCGCTGCCGCGCGCATCCTGGTGATCGACGACGAGCCGATCATCCGGGAGGTGCTGCAGGAGATCCTGAGCCGCGAAGGCTACAGTTTGATGCTCGTGCCGGACGCCGAGTCCGGCATGAGGGCCCTGGACGACCAGGTTCACGACCTCGTCATCCTCGACCTCATGCTGCCCGGGATCGGAGGGTTCGAGACCCTGCAGGAGATCAAGAGACGCGATCCCGACAGCGTCGTCGTCATGATCACCGCCTATGGCTCCGTGGAATCGGCGGTGCAGGCGATGCGGATGGGGGCGTACGACTACCTGACCAAGCCGTTCAAGAACGAGGACGTGCTGCGCACCCTGAGCACCGGCCTGCGTCACCGCCGACTCCTGACCGAGAACCGCACCCTCCGGCGCGCGCTCCAGGGGAGGGCGCGCTTTGGAGAGCTGGTCGGCAAGAGCGCGGCGATGCAGGAGCTCTATCGCCTCATCGAGCAGGTGGCGCCGAGCCGATCCACCGTGTTGATCGAGGGAGAGAGCGGTACCGGCAAAGAGCTGGTCGCTCAGGCCATGCATCTCAAGTCGGGCCGCCCCGCCGACGCCTTCGTCGTGGTCAACTCGGGCAGCATGCCCGCCGACCTGCTCGAGAGCAACCTGTTCGGGCACGTGAAGGGGGCGTTCACCGGCGCGATCCAGACGAAGAAGGGGCTGTTCGAGGTGGCCAACGGGGGGTCGATCTTCTTCGACGAGATCAGCACCATCAAGCCCGAGGTCCAGGCGAAGCTCCTGCGCGTCATCCAGGAGAAGGAGTTCCTGCCCCTGGGGGCGGTGCAGAGCGTCCAGGTGGACGTGCGCATCATCGCGGCCACCAACATCGACCTCCACGATCTGGTGAAGCGCGGCGAGTTCCGCGAGGACCTCTACTACCGGCTGAACGTCATCAACATCAAGCTCCCGCCCCTGCGGGAGCGCCGGGAGGACATCCCCCTCCTGGTCGACCACTTCGTGGCCAAGTGCGCGGTCGAGAACGGCAAGCCGGTGCATGGAATCACGCCCGAGGCGCTGGCGCTCCTCGTCGATCACCCGTGGCCCGGCAACGTCCGCGAGCTCGAAAACGTCATCGAGCGGGCCGTCGTCCTGACCTCGGCCTCCGTGATCGGGGTCGATCTCCTCCCCGACACCCTCCAGGGGGATCGAGCCCGACCGCTTCCTGCGCCCCTGCCGGCGGACGGCGGCATGTCCTTCTACGAGACCATGGAGCGCCTGGAGAGGGAGATCATCCTGGAGACTCTCAAAAGCGTGAACGGTGTGCAGAGGCGGGCCGCAGCCAGGCTCGGCCTCAACCCGACGACGCTGAACGAAAAGATCAAACGGCTGAAAATCCAGGTACGCTAGACCCCCCTGCTGTATATAATCCGCACAGGACCCCTTATCATCTTCTTGACAGGACGAGGCTTGACAGTAGAATTACGTCGCGCGGCGGGGACCTGCGGTTCCCCCGGTGAACTGGTTACCTCCAGTCAGGGAGTGTTCAAGGGTGCAAGGGGCCGCGGTTGTCCTTGACAGAGTCGCGTGTGTTTTCTTAGACTTCTGTACGGACCATTCACAGCAGGATTGATTGCAGGCCGGTGCATCCAAAGGGGCGGAGGGCCCCCCTGAAGGCCCTGCCCGGAGGTTCATGCCGATGGTCACCAGAAGACTCCTCCTCGCCGGTTTGCTCGTTCTCGCCGTCATCGTTCCCGCCTTAGCACAGTCAGCCAGCGGTCTCAAGGGTCTCGTCGTCGACAAGGATGGGGCACCTCTGCCCAGCGCCCGTATCACGGTCAAGAACGAATCGCTCGGGGTCAACCAGGGCGCCGTGACGGACACCAAGGGCGAGTTCCGCATCGTTCCGCTGCCGCCCGGCAAGGGGTATGTCATCGAGATCTCGTTCCCGAGCATGGGCACCATCAAGATGGACGTGGACATCACGGCGGGAAAGGTGACCCCCGTATCGGTCACGCTGCGGCCGAGCGCCGAGATGACGGAGCACGTCAAGGCCGTCGCGAAGTCGGACGTCGTGAACACCGAAACGACGACCACCTCGACGACCTTCACCTCCGAGTTCATCGACTCCCTGCCGATCCTCGGACGCAACTATCAGGATGTCCTGACCCTGGCTCCCGGCGTGTCCGACGTCGACGGCGACGGCAACCCGACCATCCACGGCTCGCGCGACGTCGATGTCGTGACGCTGGTGGACGGCGTGTCGACCAACGATCCGCTGACGGGGAAGCGCGGCCAGGAGCTGAACATCGATTCGATCCAGGAGATCGAAGTCAAGACGGCGGGAGCCACCGCGGATTACGGCCGCGCGCAGGGCGGGTTCGTCAACATCGTCACCAAGTCCGGCGGCAACGAGTTCGAGGGGCGCTTCAGCGTCTATTGGCGCGGCAAGACCCTGGACGGAGACGGAGCGGGCATCGACAATCCGAAGCTGCACGGCGGTCTCGGAGACCTCGGTCTTCGGGATCTGAAGTTCAACGACCTGTACCCGTTCATCTCGGTGGGCGGGCCGATCAAGAAGGACAAGGCGTGGTATTTCTTCACCGCCGAGTACATCCAGATCGAGGATCCGGTCAACGCCCTGACGCAGGCCTTTGTCCGCTCGACGAAGGAAGAGCGGGTATTCGGCAAGGTCACCTGGGACATGTCGACGAACCACAAGCTGCAATTCACGTCGACCATCGACCCGCAGACCTACGACAATCTCGGCCTCAACTCCTTCGTCGCGCTCGAGTCCGGCTACACACAGAAGCGCGGCGGTCTCAATCTGACTCTGAAAGAGACCTCCATCTTCAATCCCAACGTCTTCCTCGAAACCACCGTCCAGCACTTCAGCACCAAGCCCAAGGCGATCCCGACCCTGAACGCCGACACGAACCACAACGGCATCCTTTTCTACGATCGCAACCACGATGGTTTCTTCGACGCCACCGAGCGCGATCCGGGCGAGGACTACGACCGCGACAACTTCTTCGACGTGTTCGAGGACACCAATCACAACGGGGTCCTGGACGCCGGCGAGGACAAGGACGGCGACGGCCGGCTGACCCGCAAGGGGTTCCAGGGCGGAGGCGGCGGCTGCGAGGGCACGCTTCGCGAGGATATCGACTGCGACGGTCACATCGATCTCTTCTACGAGGACAAGAACCACAACGGCGTCCTCGACCCGGGCGAGGACATCGATGGCGACAACAAGCTCGACTACATCGATGAGGACAAGAACCACAACGGTATCCTCGATCCGGGAGAAGACACGAACGGCAACGGCATCCTCGATACGTACGATCCGAAGAACCTTCCGCTCGTCAGGCCTTATATCGAGGATCGCAACAACGACCAGATCCTGAACGATCGCATTCGCCCGCTCCCCAGCGACCAGATCTACCAGGTGGTCACCGACGCGAGCGGCCACCAGGTCAGCCGGACGCTCCTCAGCCCGACCTACCCGTACGGCGAGTTCACGCCGCTCCCCCGGGACCGGGATTACGAGCAGGATCAGAGGACTCTGCGGGTCAGCGGGCCGAACCCCGGGAGCATCTTCGGACAGCGCGAGCCGACCGACTACACCGCGGACGGCGGTCGCATCACGCTCAAGGAAGACCTGACGCTCTTCGTTCCGGACTGGCACGGCCAGCACGACATGAAGTTCGGCGGCGTGATGGAGCGCGACAATTATTCCCGCGACACCAGCCTGCGGCCGATTCGGTTCCCGTTCCTGCGGCCGATCGCCGGGAACGCCATCAACCCCACCATCGCCGTGCAGCTGCCCGCGGAGAGCGAGGTCTTCAACCAGGCCTCCAACACGACGTACGGCATGTACGCCATCGACACGTTCAAGCCGCTGCCCAACCTGACCCTGGGGATGGGGATCCGGTTCGACCGCGAGACGACCGATTCGTTCGGCTACACGCCGTTCGACCCGGTCGCGGAGCGCAACCTGTACGACCGCCTCACGGAGCTGGGAGGGCTGGAGCGCAACAAGGACGACGCGCTCCTCGGGAACAACGACGGGATCCAGAGCCAGGGCTATTGCTCCGACCCGATCTTCTACGCCAGGGGGGTCGGCAACCCGTGCGACAGCCCGCTGAAGGTCCTTGGGTCGGATCCCAACAACGACGCCATTGCGCCCACCGAGCAGAACCTGGCGAAACTCAAGCAGATTGCTCCGTCGCGCCTGACGCAGCACCACACCTCCACCGCCCTGGCGGCGCAGAGCCTGATCGCCCTGTTCCCGGACGCCAAGGGGGTCGACCCGGCGACCGGTCAACCGATCATCAACCGCGAGTTGCTGCGGGAGCAGGGGGCCGCCACCTTCCAGGAGCGTGAAGCGTTCCGGCTGACGAACAACAACTTGGCGCCGCGCGTGTCGTTCTCGTGGGATCCGTGGGCCGATTCCAAGACGAAGGTGTTCGTGAACTGGGGGCGTTTCTACGATCGACTGTTCCTGCAGACGGTCATCCCGGAGGAAGGGCCGGATACCATCTTCCGGTATTACCAGTTCGACCTCACCGGCGTGACGGCGTCCGGCGTCCCGAACGGAGGCGTCGGCAACCCGCTGACCAAGGCGCCTCCGAGCGCGTCGCAGGTCGACCGCGGCCTGCAAACGCCCTACTCCGACGAGCTGACGGTCGGCTTCGAGCGCGAGATCGCCCCGGAGGTTTCGATCAAGCTGACCTACATCAACAAGAGGTACCGCCAGCAGCTTCAGGACAGGGACGTCAATCACGACGTCCGCTACCTGGGTGGAAGCCAGCTCGACACGCTGGGAATCCTGCTGCCCCCCGGTTCAGGCGCCGGCGCGTCGTCCCAGCGCGTGGCCGACAACCGGCCCGACCTCTACATCCACAATTTCTTCTTCAATCAGATCTTCCGCGTGGGCAACATCAACCACTCGATTTACCACGGCTTCGAGCTGCAGCTGACCAAGCGGCTGAGCCGCAAGTGGGAGATGGACGCCTCGTACACCTACTCCCGCAACCTGTCGCAGGCGGAGGATTTCGAGTCGGCCCTGGGCGACGACCCGGCGGCGATTCCCTACGAGTACGGCTACTCGGACGACGACCAGCGGCACGTCGTGAAACTCAACGCCATCGCGTTCCTGCCGAAGGACTGGCAGGTCGGCACGACGATGAGCTGGTCCACCGGGCTCCCGTACTCGGTCATCAGCACCTTCACGGCGCTGGACAACTTCGACTATCCGCAATTCCGGCTTCTGTACGGGTTTATTCCCGACCGCGTCAACGCCAACGGCGATCGACCCTTCATCTCCATGCGCCGCAACGATCAGCGCAACGCCGCCGTGCTCAACATCAACCTGGAGGCGCAGAAGTCGTTCGTGCTCGGGAAGATGGCCTCGCGCTTCTTCTTCACGGTCGAGAATCTTCTCAACAAGGACGACCTGACGATCAACTCCTACGAGCCGGCCTCCCCGGATCGGAGCGGCGCCCTGCAGCTCGATTCGACGCGCCGGTTCGGTCGCCGGTTCCAGCTCGGACTCCAGTTCGAGTTCTGAGACACGGGCTCGAGGTCGCCGTCAGCGACGGCCTCGAGCCCTTTCCATGTCCGGCCGTCTTCGATCCGTTTCGTTGACACCCGGGAGGCGGGCGCGCTAGACTCCCCGGCCGGCGCGCCTTCTCCCGAGACCCATGGCCATTCGCTTCTACAACACCTTGACGCGTCAGGAGGACGAGTTCACCCCCCTCCACCCGGGAGAGGTGCGTCTGTACACCTGCGGCCCCACCGTGTACGACTACGCCCACATCGGCAACTTCAGGACGTATCTCTGGGAGGACGTGCTGCGGCGCTTCCTGAAGTTCCGCGGCTACAGGGTCACGCAGGCGATGAACCTGACCGACGTGGACGACAAGACGATCGCGAACGCGCGCGACAAGGGGGTGTCGCTCGACGACTACACCCGCTGTTACATCGACGCGTTCTTCGAGGACATCGAGGCGCTGGGCATCGAGAAAGCCGAGCACTACCCGCGCGCCACCGCGTTCATTCCGGACATGGCGCGTCTGGTCGCGCGCCTGATGGAGAGGGGGCACGTCTACGAGAGCCGCGGCTCCCTCTACTTCAAGATCGCGACCTACCCGGAGTACGGCCGGCTGTCGCATCTCGACCCGTCCGCGGGCGCCGGGCAGGCGCGCATCGATTCCGACGAGTACGAGAAGGACAACCCGCGCGATTTCGCCGTCTGGAAGGCGCCCAAGGACGGCGAGCCGGTCTGGGAGACCGAGATCGGGTCGGGCAGGCCGGGCTGGCACATCGAATGCTCGGCGATGTCGATGAAGCTCCTCGGCGAGACCTTCGACATCCACACCGGCGGCGTGGACAACATCTTCCCCCACCACGAGAACGAGATCGCCCAGAGCGAAGCGGCGACCGGACGCCCGTTCGTACGCTACTGGATGCACGCCGCGCACCTGGTCGTGGACGGCGAGAAGATGTCGAAGTCCAAGGGCAACTTCTTCACCCTGCGCGACCTCGCCGCCCGCGGCCACGACATGCGCGCCGTGCGCTATCACCTGATCTCGGTGCACTATCGCAAGCCGCTCAACTTCACCTTCGACGGTCTGGCGCAGAGCCAGGCGGCGCTCGCCCGGCTGGACGACCTGGCTCTCCGCCTCGAGCAGTTCGATCAGGGCGCCGGTTCGGGGGGCGGCGAGCTGGCCGCGAAGGCGAAGGAGCGGCTCCAGGGACTCCTCGCCGACCTCGACTGTGACCTGAACACCGCCGGCGCGCTCGGCCACCTGTTCGAGCTGGTCAGGGAGACCCACACGGCGCTCGATTCCGGCCGGTTCGGCAAGGGGGATCTGGAGGCGGTGCGGGAGGTGCTCGAGGCGTTCGCGCGGATCTTCGGCATCCGGCCGGGCCAGCGAGCCGATCTCGGCGCCGAGATCGAGGCCCTGATCCGCAAGCGCAGCGAGGCCCGGACGCGGCGCAACTTCGCCGAGGCCGATCGGATCCGTGACGACCTCCTGAAGCGCGGCATCGTTCTCGAGGACACCCCCCAGGGGGTGCGCTGGAAGCATAAGGGCGCCTGAGAACGCGAGTACGGCCGACCTCCGTGCCCGAGACACGGCCTGCCGTCGCCAAATCATCCTGGCGGGCTAAACCGGGCGAAGCCACGCCAGCTCTAACTCTCAGAGGAGGCGATGGAAGTTGGCCCCGATCGTCAAGAGACTGACGAGCAGCTCGTGGCCCGGTTCGTGCAGGGTGACGAGCCGGCGTTCGACGACCTGGTGGTCCGGCATCGCCTGGGCGTCTACCGCCTCGCCTACCGGATGCTTGGAAGCCACGAAGAGGCCGACGACGTCGCCCAGGAGGCGTTCTTGAGAGCGTACCGTGGACTGCGGCGCTTTCGCGGCGAGGCGACCTTTCGGACCTGGCTGACGCGCATCGTGATCAACCTGGCGCTCGGCGTCCGGCGAGGGCGGGCGCCGTCGGTGCCCCTGGAAGCGGCGCCCGAGGCGCGGCAGGACGCCGACGGGCCCGACACGGCTCTCAGACGCCAGGTCAGGCGGGCGGTCGGCGGTCTGCCCCCCCGCCAGAGACAGGTGCTGATCCTCAAAGTGTACGAGGGAATGAAGTTCACGGAGATCGCCCAGGCAGCCGGCATGTCGATCGGCACCGCCAAGGCGACCTTCTTCCAGGCGGTGCGCAATCTCAGGTCCCGCCTGTCTCCGCCCGCCGGCGCGGAGGGTGGCGAGGCATGACGACGATCGACTGCCGGACGACCCGCGACCGGCTCGCGCAGCTGCTCTCCGGCGAGATCGACACGGAGATGAGCCGGGAGATCGAGGCGCACCTCCGGGCCTGTCCCGCCTGCTCGGCAGAGGCCGCCGTTCTTCGCGAGGCGCTGTCGCTTCTCAAGACGGAGGTCCCGCCCGACCCCGGTGTTCCGTACTGGTCGTCGTTCGGTGGCCGCCTGCGGGCGCGCATCGTCGCCTCCCAGCGCCGCCGGCGGACGCTCCGCCTGACCGCCGTGGCGGCTGCCATCCTGCTGGTCGCCTCGCTGGCGCTCGTCCGTCTGCAGCGCGAGGCGCCAACGCCCCGGATCGCCGAGGGTCCCCAACCCGTGGCGACGCCGCCGACCGTCGAGACCGCCCCCGGGCCCTCGGCGACGCGGCGC
>CAYLND010000024.1:30621-33453 GCA_964384905.1 uncultured Acidobacteriota bacterium | reverse complement strand
GCAGCGCGTCGAGGAGCGGACCCGGCAGGAGCTGCTCGAATACCTCGAGGGCCGGCGGGCGTTCTTCACCGTGCCGGTCGATTTCTCCGGTCTGGGGCCGTTCCAGCGCGACGTGCTGGAGCTGACGCACCGCATTCCCTTCGGGGAGACGCGCAGCTACTCCTGGATTGCGCGGACCATCGGCCGCCCGGAGGCCCGGCGCGCCGTCGGCACCGCCCTCGGCCGGAACCCCGTGCCGATCGTCGTCCCCTGCCACCGCGTCGTGCGGAGCGACGGCGGGCTGGGCGGATACGCTTTCGGGCTGCCGATGAAGGGCCGCCTCCTCGGCCTCGAGCAGGCCACACCCGTGCTCGAGGGCTGCTCGACGACGCGCGTCGTCTGTCGCGTCGGCTGCCGCGCCGGGCGGCGCATGCGCGACGACAGCCGCATCGTGTTCGCCTCGGTGGAAGACGCGCGCTCGGTCGGCTACCGGCCCTGCCGGGTCTGCCGGCCGCGTCCCTGAGGCGCCGGCCGTGCTCGAGAAACGAGCGGCTACCGGGCGACCTCCGGTCGCGGGTCTCGCGGACGCTCCTCCGATCGCGCTCGCCGCGCGTCTGGAACGTCTCGACTGGAGCGCGCTCGCGGAATCGCTCGGGTCGTCCGGCTGGGCGAAGACCGGCGCGCCCCTCCTGACGGCGGAGGAGTGCGCCGCGCTGACCGATCTCTACCGCGACGACACCCGGTTCCGCAGCCGCGTCGACATGGAGCGCTTCCGCTTCGGAGCCGGGGAATACAAGTACTTCGCCGACCCGCTCCCGACGCTGGTGCAGGATCTGCGCGCGCACGCCTACCCGCGCCTCGCGCCGATCGCCAACGAGTGGATGAAGGCCCTCCGGACCCGCCGGCGCTTCCCGCCGACTCTGGCGGGTCTGCGGGCGGCCTGCCGCAGGCGCGGGCAGACCCGACCGACCCCGCTCCTGCTGCGCTACGGTCCGGGCGGGTACAACTGCCTGCACCAGGACGTCTATGGCGAGCTGACCTTCCCTCTGCAGATGACCTGCGTCCTGAGCCGCCGCGACGTCGATTACACCGGCGGCGACTTCCTGCTCGTCGAGCAGAGACCGCGCGCGCAATCGCGCGGCGAGGCGATCCGCCTCGACCAGGGCGAGCTGATCGTCTTCACGACCCGCGAGCGGCCGGTGCGCGGAGCGCGCGGCTGGTACCGGGTCGCCGTCCGTCACGGCGTCAGCCGCCTGACCTCGGGCACCCGCTACGCGCTCGGCGTCATCTTCCACGACGCACGCTGATCCCGGGGACACCTCCGGGCCACGCGGCCGGTGCGCCGGAGCCCGAGGCTACTCCGCCCGCAGCGCCTCGACCGGGTCGAGACCCGCGGCCCGGCGGGCCGGCAGGACGCCGCTCAAGAGCCCGACGACGAAGGAAACGACGAGGCCGGCGACCACGTACGGGACCGGCGTGTGGACCGGCAGCCGGGGCAGCACGAGGCGCAGCGCCCGCGCCACCCCGAAACCGGCGAGGATGCCGAAGACGCCACCGGCGGTCGCGAGGAGCGCCGCCTGCAGCAGGAAGATCGCCTGCACCTGGCCGCGACGCGCCCCCAGGGCGCGCAGAAGACCGATCTCGGCGGTGCTCTCGTTCACCGCGATCCACATCATGGTCAGGATGCCGATGGCGCCGACGACCAGCGAGATGCCGCCGATGGCCCCGACCGCGAACGTCACGAACCCGATGATGCGGTTCAGCACCTCGAGCATCGATTCCTGCGTGGTGATGGTGAAGTCCTCGTCCCCCTGGTGCCGGTCGATCAGGACGCGCCGGATCTCGTCCACCACGTGGTCGCGGGCGGTGGCGCTGCGGAACACCACGTCGATCTCGATGAGGTCGTCGCGGTTGAACAGACGCATCGCCTCGGAGACGGGGATGAACGCGGTGTCGTCCAGGTCGAGGTTCAGGAACTGACCCTTCGGCTCCATCACGCCGACGACCCGGAAGGGGCGGCCGCCGATGCGGACGCGCTCCCCGAGCGCGTTGTCGTCGCCGAAGATCTCGCGCTTCAGCTTCATCCCGAGGACGACGAGGGGCGCGCCGTGCCGCGGGTCGCCCGGCGGCAGGAAGCGGCCGTGGCGCACGGCGAATTTCCAGACGCGCGGCACCTCCGAAGTCACGCCGTAGACGAGGACGCTGCGCCCGCGCTCGCCGTGCTCGACACGCGCGTTGCCGAAGGAGACCGGCATGGTGGCGTCGACCTCGGGGATGCGCTGCAGCGCCTCGGCGTCGTCGACGGTCAGCTTGCGGATGCTCCCCGCCATGGCCGTCGGATTGCCCCCGCTCGTGTTCGACTTACCCGGGTTGATCCCGATCAGGTTGGTGCCGAACTGGGTGAACTCGCTCAGGATGTAGACGCGGATCCCTTCACCGATCGACGTCAGGAGGATCACCGAGGCGATGCCGATGGCGATCCCCAGCATGGTCAGGACCGAGCGCAGCCGATGGCCCGCGACCGCGCCCCAGGAGAGCCGGATGAGATCGAGCGCCCGCATGAAACCCCCTCCCTCCGGACCGGCCAGCGGCGCTAGCGGCCCGCCAGGGCGAGGATCGGGTCGAGGCGTGCCGCGCGGCGAGCCGGCAGGACGCCGAACAGCGCCCCGGCCGCGAGCGACAGCACCGACGCTCCGAGCACCGCCCAGACCGGCGGGTTCGCCCGCCAGGCCGGGACGGCCCCCGAGCGGGTCGGCGCCCCCGGCTTACCCAACAATCAGGCCGGCAACCCGCCGGGCCCCCACAGACCTCCCCCCTCGACCAAGGAAACCCCTAGCGACCTGCCGCCGCCTG
>CAYLND010000024.1:23968-30611 GCA_964384905.1 uncultured Acidobacteriota bacterium | reverse complement strand
CCCACGCGGGGGCTTGCACCGGACGGGCCGGGACGCCAGCCGACAGGCCCGACGCCCCGGCGTACCCGATCATCAGGCCGAGCAGCCCTCCGGCCGCCGACAGCATCACCGCGTCCACCAGGAACCCCCTGAGGATCTGGCGCGGCGTGGCCCCGAGGGCCTTGAGCAGACCGACCTCGGGCGTGCGCTCGGACACCGACACGAGCATCACGTTCATGATGCCGATGCCGGCGACCGACAGAGAGATCGCCGCGATGCCCGCCAGCGCGAGGGTGAGCGCGCCGAGGATGCGGTTGAAGGCGCCCAGGACCGCGTCCTGCGTGAGGACCGTGACATCCTCCTCGCCCTCGTGCCGCTCCTTGAGGACGCGCAGGACGTCCCGGCGCGCCTGATCGATCTCCGCATGCGCGCCGACCTCGATCAGGATGCGGAACAGGGAAGGCTGGTTGAACAGCCGCATCGAGCTGGTCACCGGAATGATGACGACGTCGTCCATGTTCAGGCCCAGCGACTGTCCCTTCTCGGCCAGGACGCCCACCACGCGGAACCGCCAGTCCCCGATCCGGATCGGCTGGCCGAGCGGGTTGTCGCTTCCGAAGAGCTCCGACTGGACAGTCCGGCCGATGACGGCGACGGGGGCGCCGCGATCCAGATCGACGTCGGGGAGGAACCGGCCAAGGCCGATCTCGAGGTGGCGCACCGGCAGCAGCTCCGGTGTCGAGCCGAGCACGGTCACCTCGCGGCGCTTCTCGCCGAATCCGACGCGGGCCGAGCCCACCGACAGCGGGGCCAGCCGCCGCACGCGCGCCACGCGTCTTTGAATCGCCTCGCAGTCCTCCAGCGTCATCGGGCGGACCGTGCCGCCGATGATCGGCGCGTTGCCCGTGGTCTCCGTCTTCCCCGGCAGGACGATCAGCAGATTGCTGCCGAGCGCCAGGAACTCGTTGGTGACGTAGCCGCGCGCCCCTTCGCCCAGGGCGGTCAGCAGCACCACCGCGCCCACGCCGATCGACATGCCGAGCAGGGTCAAGGAGGTGCGCAGCCGATGGCCGCGCAGGGCGCGCCAGGCGAAGGCGATCAGATCGAGCGCGCTCATCGCGGCCGCCCATCCGTCGCGATCCGGCCGTCGACCAGCTTCAGGATGTGCCGGGCCCGCCCCCCGACCTCCGGGTCGTGCGTGACGACCACCAGCGTGAGACCCTCGCGGTTCATGCGCTCCAGGAGCTCGATGATCTCGCTGCCCGAGGCCCGGTCCAGATTCCCGGTCGGCTCGTCCGCCAGCAGGATGGACGGGCCCATGACGGTGGCCCGGGCGATCGCCACCCGCTGGCGCTGCCCGCCGGAGAGCTGGTCCGGACGGTGCGCGGCGCGGTCGGTGAGCCCGACCGCGGCGAGCGCCCGGGTCACCCGCGTCCGGCGCTCGGCGGGACGCACGCCCGCGAGGAGCATCGGCAGCTCCACGTTCTCGGCCGCCGTCAGGCGCGGCACCAGGTGGAAGAACTGGAACACGAAGCCGATCTTGCGGCTGCGCACCGCCGCCAGCTCGCTCTCGGGCAGCGAGCCGACCTCGCGTCCGTCGAGGACGTAGGAGCCGCCGGTCGGTCGATCGAGGCAGCCGAGGATGTGCAGGAGGGTCGATTTCCCCGAGCCGGACGGTCCCATGAGGGCCAGATAGTCGCCGTCCGGGATCACCAGACTGACGTCCTGCAGGGCGCGCACGGTCTGATCGCCCACCCGGAAGTGGCGCGTCAGGTCCCGCAGCTCGATCACGTCTTGCCCGTCCCGTCCTTTCCGGCGGCCGTCTCGTCCCGGATGGTGGCGCGCGCTCCCTCCTTCACCTCCGCGCGGTCGAGCGAGACGACGACCGGCTCGCCCTCCTCCAGACCCTCCGTGACCTCCGAGAACTCCCAGTTGCGCATGCCGGTCTTCACCGGACGGGCGACCAGATGGCCGCCGTTGAACACCAGCACGCGGTCGCCCTCGAGGAGCGCGTAGGTGGGGATGCGCAGCACCTTCTCGACCGAGCGCAGGATCACCTCGACATCGGCCGAGGTGCCGGGAAGGAGCGAGCGCGCGAACGCCTCGTCCGCGAAATCGACCTCGACCTCGAGGGTCCGGTTCTGCTCCTGGATGTCCTGGACGTAGGGGGCCACCCGCGTCACGTGCCCCATGAAAGAGCGGTTGGGATACGGATCCAGCGTGACGCGCGCCGTCTGGCCCGGCCGCACCTTGCCGGCGTCCACCTCGTCCAGCGGGGCGCTGACATAGATCGATCGCGGGTCGATGATGTCGAACACCGGCGGGATCGGCAGCGCCGGGGGCGAAGGGGACACCCACTCTCCCAGCTCGGCCTTCAGATCGGCGACCACGCCATCGAACGGGGCGCGCAACACCGTCTTGTCCAGGTTGGCCCGGGCGAGGTCGACGGCGGCCTGGGCGCGCTCGGCGTTGGCGCGCGCCGCTTCGCAGCGGGCCGTGGACGATTCCGACTGGCTCTGCAGCCGGTCGAGCACTTCGGCCGAGACGATCCGCTCGTCCTTCAGGTCGAGAGTGCGCTTCAGGTCGCGCTTCGCCAGATCGGCCGCCAGACAGGACTCGCGCGCCGAGGCGCGGGACGTCGCCAGGTCCTGCTCCGCCAGGGCCAGCGCCGCCTTCAGGTCTCCGGCGTAGATGCGCAGCAGCACGTCGCCCTGGTGCACCTGCGCCCCCGGCCGGAATCCGATCGACTCGACGCGACCGCCGACCTCGGGGCTGATCCTCGCCCGGCGCCGCGCCTTCACGGTGCCGGCCTTGCTGTTGGTGACCGTCTCCTCGACCGTCCCGCGCGCCAGCCGGTAGACCGTCACCGGAATCGGATCGGGCCACACGAGCCGGTAGAGTCCGCGACCCATCGCGACCAGCAGGAAGACGGCGAGCGCGAGACCCGCGACGACGAGCGTCCATCTCAGCACGCGGCGCACGAGGGTCACGATACCACGCCCGCAGGGCCCCCGGGTCGCCCGGCCGCGTGGGCGGCCGCCGGCGCGTCTGGCCTACAATGCGGCGCGGACGCCGGTCCGGCCCGCGAGTCGGACGGGCGCACGGACGACCCGATGGACAGCCGGTTCGCGAGCGCGTTGAGCCGTCGCGCCTTCCTGAAGTCGGCGACCCTTGCCGGCGCCGGGGGCGCCTACTTCGGCGCGGCACGCCTCTATCTCAAGGACGATCGCTGGACCCCCAACGACTCCTTCTGGGTGTCGCGCGGGCGCGAGCCGGTCTCCGCCGCGCTGGTCGGAGAGCACCAGGCCGATCTCGCCATCATCGGCGGCGGCGTGACCGGTCTGTCGACCGCAGTCCACACGCTCCTCAGGGCTCCGCGCTCGAAAGTGACGGTCCTGGAGGCCCGCCACGTCGGGTTCGGGGCCACGGGGCGCAGCGGCGGCGTCCTCGGGAACGGGACGGAGATGGGCACCCCGGCCGGCACCGAGGACAACGTCGCCCACACCGTCGCGCTCATCGATCGATTCGGGATCGGCTGCGACCTGGAGCGCGCACCCGTCACCCAGCTCGACCCCTACCGCTACGCCGTCGGTTTGAGGCGCGTCGCGGAGGGGCTGGGCGCGGGTGTGCACGAGGGCAGTCGCGTCACCGGCATCCGGGACGGCTCGCCCGTCGTCATCCGCGGCGACCGCTTCGTCCTGCGGGCGCCACGGCTGATCGTGGCGACCAATGGGTACACGCCCCGGCTCGGCGTCGCCGCGGAGCGTCTGTTTCCGGCCCATACCGCCGCGGCCGTGACCGGTCCGGTGCCGGCCGAAATCCTGCGCGACATCCCCGACAGTATCCTGGTGATGACCTCGCGGGAGATGTACATGTGGGGGCGCAAGGCACCCGGACGGAGGGTGCTGGTGGGGGCCGGAGCGGAGTACTTCTACGACAACGGTCTGTACCACCGGGGCGACCCGTTCCTGTTCCGAGCCTTGCACCGCTGCATGTCGAAGAGCTTTCCCTCTCTGTCCGGATTCCCCTTTCAGCATGTGTGGACCGGGCCGATGGGCTGCACCGCCGACCAGGAGCCGATCATCGGGACGGTCGGGACGGCGGGCAACATTATTTATTGCGGCGGCTATACCGGGCACGGCATCGCGATGGGCACCAAGACCGGCTCGTTCCTCGCCGGCATGCTGTACGGCGAGACTCCACCCCCCTGGCTGCTGAGGCGAACGCTGGACATTCCGGGCGAGCCGCTGCGCTACATCGCCGTCAACACGGTCATCAATCTCATGAATCTCGGACTCTTCAGCATGCCGAAGCATGAGTGACGTGCCACCTCCCGGAAACGGCGCCTCCCGATCCAGCGCCGGGCGGCGTTCTCCGGCACGGTTGCCGGCCTGCTGCCTCGGGGCCGCGTCGCTCGGGCTGTTCTTCGTCCCCCTGCTGACACCGCTCCTGCAAGCGGCGACGCTGATCTACGTCCTGCGGGCCGCCTGGCGCGGGGAGATCGACCGCATCGGCGTGATCGCCGGGGCGGGCGGGGCGGGCCTCGGGTTTCTGCTCTTCCTCGCGCTGCAGCTCGTCTGGATCGTCTGACGGCGAACGCGCGGGCGCCCCGGCCCGCGACGACCCGAGGCAACCGTTTCGCGCCTCAGAACAGCCCGACCCGAGCCCGATCACTTTTCGATTGACACTCTTCTGACATGGCCGTATTAGGTGGCGCAGCGCTTTTCCTGTGCGCGCGACATCTTGGTACCCGTCGGGGGATGAAAGGGGTGGCGGGGACCTTACCGTAAAGGCAAGACCAGGCTGGCTCTTTGCCAGATTCCCGGGCGGGGACGAACCCACCTCACCACCCGGTCGAGAGTCTGGCTCGCTGCGGGGGGCACTTGGTGGGCTGTGTCTGCCGGAACGTGGCAGGCCGCAAGACCGCAATCATAACGAATCACGTGGCACCCTGCCGCCGGTGTGTGTCCGGCGCGATTCCCGAAGGGTGTCTGAGGAGGAATTGCCATGTTCGGTAGGACGAAGCGAGGCTCGACGGTCTCCACGCTGGTTCTGGCTCTGGCGCTGCTGCTCACGGTGTTCCTCCCGGACTTCGTCGCCGGGAAACCGGGCACGCCGGCTCCGGGTCAGACATCGGCCTCGGGGGCCCCTGTGCGCCCTGGTCTGACTCCGGCTTCATTCGTCGACACGAGCACGGCTGATTTCAGCGCCGGCACGACCGATGCGGGCGCGTACTTCTCCGAGACGACCGACGGCGAGGTGATCCTGGCTCCCCCATTCCGCTCTACGTTCTCGGGCTATTCCCTCCCCACCCGCATGACGTCGGTCCAGTGGTTCCCCCCCAGCGGCAGCCTGACCATCGCCGGCGGCACCATGACTCTGGACGGCGTCAAGGCCGGCTCGATCGCGCTGTTCGGGCCCGGTCATTCCCTGGAGTTTTCCGCCCGCTTCTCCGGAACCCAGCTCAATTCCTCCGGCTTCGGGACGAACTTCGTCAATCCGCCGTGGGCCGTCTTCCGCACGTTCCTCTTCAGCACCGATCTCCTGACCACGACCAACGACGGCACGGCGCAGAACACGGCTCTTCCCGGCCCGCTGTTCAACGCCTTTCACCGCTACAGAATCAACTGGACGTCCAGCAACGTCACGTACTACATCGACGGCGCCCTGGTCGCCACCCATACCAACCCGCCGTCCCAGGACATGCGGCCGCTGTTCAGCGATTTCTCCGCGGACGGAAGCGTGCAGGTCGTCGACTGGGCGCGGATGAGCCCGTACGCCACCACCGGCGTCTTCCAGTCGCGTGTCTTCGACGCCGGCGGCAACGCCCGCTGGATCGACCTGCAGGCCGTCTCGCAGGTCCTCGAGAACACCCATGTCGTCATCGAGACCCGCACCGGCGACAGCCCGACTCCGGACGAGACCTGGTCTCCCTTCGCCGGCCTGAGCGGCAATCTCATCACCAGCCCGAACGCCCGCTATCTGCAGTACCGCGCCACCCTTTCGTCCGACGACCCCTCGATCACGCCGGCCCTGCAGTCGGTCGCGATCGATTACGTGGCGCCCTGCAGTCCGGAGATCTGCAACGGCATCGACGACGATTGCGACGACCGGATCGACAACGGCACGGGGCTCTGCGACGACCACAATCCCTGCACCGAGGACGCCTGCGTCGACGGACGGTGCGTCTTCCGTCCGACGCCGGGCGCTCCGTGCAGCGACGGCAGCGAGTGCACCACGGCCGACACGTGCAACGCGGACGGCCAGTGCGCGGGGACGCCGGTGGTGTGCAACGACGAGAATCCGTGCACGGCCGACACGTGCGAGGGCGGCCAGTGCGTGTTCCGGCCGGCGGCGGGCGGCGCGTGCGACGACGGCAACCCCTGCACCGACCACGACACCTGCGCCGGCGACGGCCACTGCGCGGGCACCGCGGTGCTGTGCGACGATCACAATCCCTGCACCGAGGACGCCTGCGAGAACGGGCAGTGCGTGAGCCGGCCGACGCCCGGCGCTCCGTGCAGCGACGGCAACGCCTGCACCGACCACGACGCCTGCAACGCCGACGGACAGTGCGCCGGCACGCCGATGGTCTGCGACGACCAGAACCCCTGCACCGAGGACGCCTGCGAGAACGGGCAGTGCGTGAGCCGGCCGACGCCCG
>CAYLND010000024.1:0-23868 GCA_964384905.1 uncultured Acidobacteriota bacterium | reverse complement strand
GCACCGAGGACGCCTGCGAGAACGGGCAGTGCGTGAGCCGGCCGACGCCCGGCGCCCCGTGCAGCGACGGCAACGCCTGCACCGCCCACGATACCTGCACCACCGACGGGCACTGCGCGGGTACCCCGGTGCTGTGCGACGATCACAATCCCTGCACCGAGGACGCCTGCGAGAACGGGCAGTGCGTGAGCCGGCCGACGCCCGGCGCTCCGTGCAGCGACGGCAACGCCTGCACCGACCACGACGCCTGCAACGCCGACGGACAGTGCGCCGGCACGCCGGTGGTCTGCGACGACCAGAACCCCTGCACCGCCGACGCGTGCGAGGGCGGGCTGTGCCACTTCGTGCCGACGCCGGGGGCGGAGTGCGACGACGGCAACCCCTGCACCACGGGCGACTCCTGCAACGCCGACGGTCGCTGCGTCGGCAACGGACCGAATTGCGACGATCAGAACCCGTGCACGCGAGACTCCTGCGACCCCGCCACCGGCGCGTGCGTGCACGAGCCGACGCCGGGCGCGGCCTGCGACGACGGCGACGCCTGCACGGCCGACGATCGCTGCGTCGAGGGCGAGCCGGGCGGCATCGTCTGCCAGGGGACCCCGACCGACTGCGACGATCACGACGCCTGCACGGTCGACCGGTGCGAGCCGCACGGCTGCGTGGTGCCGGACAATGGAGAGGGCACCGCCGAGCTGCCGCCGCAGGGCTGCAGCTACACCAGCCAGAACGATTTGATGATTCTCGACGGGCTGCCGGCGGGCACGTCGATTGCCCTGTCCGGCAGGCAGGGCGGCTTCAGCTGCCCGACGTCGAGCACGCTGTGTTCCTTCACGCCGCCGATCCCGGGCGTCGACTGCAGCCAGACGGGCGGCACCCTCGGCGGCGAGCAGGAATGCGCCCGGTCGACATTGTCCCTGCAACTGACGGGCAGCGGCACGCTGGCGGGCTTCAGCCGGACCATCGACCTCCCCCTGGAGGCCGAGACGCAGGACGCCCCGCGCACACCAGGTGACCCGGTGCAGACGTTCTCCACGCTCGTGTTCCGGCTCACCGGCCAGATCACGGGGGATCCGGACTTCGACCTCCTGCGCATCACGGCGGGCATCGATTTCGGCCTGCCGAGCCCGGGCAAGACGATGCTGACACAGCTGTCCGGCGGCCAGTGGGCGGTCGACAGCTTCTTCGATATCACCTACCGGATCGACTATATCGGCGCGCAGGGTTCGCCGCTGGCGGGCCTGTCGGGGAGCACGACCGGAACGGCGCGGTTCAGCACCGGTGGCGGCCAATGCGTCCACACGCCGGTCGATTGCGACGACCACAATCCGTGCACGACGGATCGGTGCAACCCGGACACCGGTCAGTGCGAGCATGCGGCGGTCGCGTGCGACGATGGCAACTCGTGCACCCGGGACTTCTGCGACCCGGAGAGCGGCGCGTGCAGGTCGGTGCCGACGCCGGGAGCGACCTGCGACGACGGCAACGCCTGCACCACCGGCGACACCTGTAACGCCGACGGCCGCTGCGCCGGCACGCCGGTCGTCTGCAATGACGAGAACAACTGCACCAGGGACGCCTGCGTGAGCGGTCAGTGCGTGTTCACGCCGACACCCGGCGCCACGTGCGACGACGGCAACGCCTGCACGACCGACGACCGGTGCGTCGAGACGTCCGCGGGCGCCGCCTGCCAGGGCACGGGACGCTCGTGCGACGATCAGAACCCCTGCACGAGAGACTCCTGCGACCCCGCCACCGGCGGGTGCGTGCACGAGCCGACGGTCGGGGCGACCTGCGACGACAGCGACGCCTGCACCCACGACGATCAGTGCGTCCAGACCCCGGGCAACGGCACGGTCTGCAGGGGAACACCAACCGGCTGCGACGACGGGAACCAGTGCACGCGCGACTCGTGCGACCCGGCGACGGGGCAGTGCCGCCACGACCCGCTCATTGGAACAACGTGCGACGACGGCAACGCGTGTACGACCGATGACACATGCGTTGGGACCGCCGCCGGCGGCCCGCGGTGCGAAGGGACGGCACGCTCCTGCGACGACAAGAACCCCTGCACCAGGGACTCGTGCGACGCCGCCACGGGCGAGTGCGCGCACACGCCGACGCCGGGCGTCGCGTGCGATGACGGCGATGCCTGCACGCGGGGTGACACCTGCAACGCCGACGGGCGGTGCGTCGGCGCCGCGGTGGTGTGCAACGACGAGAACAGTTGCACCAGGGACGCCTGCGTGAACGGCCAGTGCGTGTTCACGCCGACCCCCGGGGCCGCCTGCGACGACGGCAGCGCCTGCACCGACCACGACGCCTGCAACGCCGACGGGCGGTGCGTCGGCGCCGGGATCTCCTGCGACGACGGGAACCCGTGCACCGACGACAGCTGCACCGCCACGGCGGGCTGCGTGCACGTGAACAACACCGCCCCGTGCAGCGACGGGAACGCCTGCACCACCGGGGACGTCTGCCGGGACGGCCGCTGCGCGGGCGGGCCGCCGCCGAACTGCGACGACGGCAACGCCTGCACGGCCGACTCGTGCAACCCGCAGACGGGGGGATGCGCGCACGCGCCGCTGGTGGTCGCGCAGCCGGTCTGCTCGATCAACCCCATGTCGCTGAATCTCGGCGCGCAGGGGAACTCCTTCGCGATGAATCTGTCCGTGGTCAACGCCTGCAATCCGGGCAGCCCGTCGCCGATCCCGCCCGGCTCGCTCGGGATCGCGCACGTCTCACGCGCGGGCAACACGACGTTTCCCGACCCCGCGTCCTTCAGCTGTCCGGACGCCGACGGCGGGACGCGCTTCGAGACCGGGCTGTTCGAGGATCGGGCGGCGCGCAGCATCTCGGGCAACACCGCCTCGTTGAAGTTCGACCGCGCCAGCGACGGTGTCTGCAGCACCCTGGACGGCAACCGTCAGGACCTCGTCGCGGTCATGACCGACGTCCCCGACGGAAGCGCGGCCCAGATCTGCGTCACGAGCTCGTTCGGCGGCCAGGTGTTCCAGTGCTGCACGAGCGCGCGCGTGATCAACCACGGCAACAGGAAGTAGCGTCAGCGGGGGGGGCGGGCGCGCCCGCCCCCAAACGGTGGAGCGAGTCCTGCCTACGCGCCGGCCAGCCTCACCATCGCGTGTGGCGCTGCGTTGCAGTGTGCTCGCGATCGCCGCCTGGGTCGCGCTGACGCCCGCGCGCGCCGACCTGCGGAAGGAGGTCGAGCCGAACGATACGCCCGCCGGCGCTCAGCCTCTTCTGCCGGCCGCGAGCGTCGGTGGCACGATCGGTGCGCCGGGCGACGTCGACGTCTACGCGGTGCGGCTGGAGGCCGGCCAGACGATCGGGGCCGATATCCTGGCGCGCGGCTTCCGCGCCGGCTCGCAACCCGGCTCCAGTCTGAGCGCGCTGCTCACCATCCTCGATCGGGACGGCACCACGGTTCTCGCGCAGAGCCAGTCGCAGGGGGCGTTCGACGATCCGTACGCCAGCGCGACGGCGGGCGCGGGCGGAACGTACTATCTGAGCGTGCGGGACGCGGCCGGCGGAGGCGGCTCCGCGTATCTGTACGTCCTCTCGATCGAGGTCGACCCCAACAACTCGTTCGACACCGCCACGCCGATCGTCCCGCCGGTCCTCCCGTCGATCGACGCCCTCATCGATCCACCCGGTGATCAGGACTACTACCGGTTCGACGGGCTCGCCGGCCAGATGGTCACGATCGACATCGACGCGGCCGCGTTCAATCCGGTCCAGCCGCCGGCCGAGATCGTCGCCACCCTCTACGATCCGTCGCACGCCGTCATCGCCGAGGACGCCTACACGTCGACCGATCCCGCAGATCCCTTCATCCAGATCGCGCTCCCGGTGGATGGCGTCTACACCGTCAGGATCCGCGAGCTGCGGAGCTTCGTGGGCACGTCCAACACGTTCTACCAGATGTCGGTGACGCTGGGAGCCTCGGCCGACGACGGCACCTTCGCGACGGGGGACGCGGTGGCGGTGCCGCGGGCCGTGAGCGGCGTGGTGAGCCCCGTCACCGACGTGGATCACTACCGCCTTCACCTGAGCGGGGCCGCCACGCTGCGCGCCGACCTGGACGCGCGCGAAGGTCTCGTCTCGCTCCTGCAGGGGACCCTGGCCCTCAACGACGCGAGCGGGACCCTGGCGCAGGACTCCTCGTCACCCGACCCCCATCTCGCCAGCACTCGACCCCCGGGCGACTATTCGGTGTCCGTGCGCGGTCCGTGCTCCGGCTCGGGTTGCGTCGCGGAGGACTCGTACTACGTCCTGTACCTGGATCCCGATCTCGATGGCGACGGCCTGGTGCTGCCCGGCGACAACTGTCCGCTGGTCGACAACCCCGATCAGGGCGACGGCGATCGCGACGGCGTCGGCGACGCCTGCGACAACTGTCCGGCGATCTTCAATCCGGATCAGCGGGACACGGACGGCGACGGGCGGGGCGACGCGTGCGACTGCGCTCCGCCGGAAGTCGCCGGGGATCTGGTCTTCGGCGACGCCCAGACGATCACCTGGTCCGCCGACGCCGCCTCGGCGTCCTACAACCTCTACCGGGGGACGATTGCGGGTGGCGCCTGGACCTACAACCAGACCTGTCGGGCCGCGTCGCTCCCGTCTCCCGCGGCGACGGACCTCGCGTCGCCTCCCCAGGGGGCCGTGCTCTACTACCTGGTGAGCGGGCGGAACGCCTGTGGCGAGGGGCCTCTCGGTCCGGCATCGAGCGGCCAGGAGCGCCCGAACCCGTCGCCCTGCCTCTGAACCCCGGCCAGCCTCCATCCCCGGCCGCGGCATCTTGTCGCCCGGTTCGCCCCGGCGCCTCCGGTTTTCGGCTAGAATCGGCCGCCTCCAGGACGGGACCGCTCGATGCACCATCCGACACGCCGGAGTTTCGTGAAGACCGCCGCGCTCGCCGGCGCGGGCATCGCCCTGAACGGCTGCGGCCGGCTGTCCGCGGAGCGCACCCGTGACGTCATCGTCATCGGCGCCGGCATGGCCGGCCTGACGGCCGCGCGCGACCTGGCGCGGGCCGGTCTCGACGTCCTCGTCCTCGAGGCGCGCGACCGCGTCGGCGGCCGCATCCACACTGTGCACGACCGGGCGCCGCACGGCCTGGAGGTCGGAGCGCAGATGATCCACGGCTCGCGCGCGCCGACCTGGGATCTGGTGCGCGAGGTCGGGGCGACCACCCGCCCCTTCCCCGACTGGGGCACCTGGCCCTGGTCCCCCGCCGGCGGCTTCCAGAAGCCGGACCCGGCGCGTCAGGAGGAGATCGAGGGGCGCCTGGCGCGCTCTTACCACGACTATCACGGGGACGATGTCTCCTTTCACGAATTCCTCGCGAGCGAGAAGTTCACGCCCCAGGAGCAGGACGCGGTGGCGGAGCACGCGCTGTCGTGGTCGGCGGAGGCCGAGGAGGTCAGTCTGCGGGCGGCCATGGAGGACGACGCCGCCTGGGACCGCTACCTCGATCGCAATTACCAGGTGGTCGGAGGTTACGACGTCCTGCCGAAGAGCCTCGTGGCCGGTCTCGGAGATCGGGTCAGGATGGCGAGCGTGGTGCGGCAGGTGGAGTGGGGGCGGTTCGGGGTGCGGGTGTCGTACGAGCGTGAGGGCCGCCAGCAGAGCGCGCGAGCGCGACGGGCGGTCGTGACGCTGCCGATCGGCGTCCTGCAATCCGGCGCGCCGGTCTTCTCACCAGCGCTGCCGGCCTGGAAGGTCCGCTCCATCCAGGCGCTTCACATGGGGCGGGTGGTGGTCGTCCACCTCCTGTTCGACGGCTGGTTCTGGCGCGACCAGGATCCCGCCTTTCCCGGCTGGCACACGCGCGGAGGGCGCGTGTCGTTCTGGGACCCGCATCCGGTGGGCGCCGGCGCGCCGGTCCTGCTCGGGTGGATCGAAGGGACGGCCGCCCAGGAGCTGAGTGATCTGGGCGAGGCCGCCGCACGGGAGCGCGCCCTGGCGTGGGTCGAGGAGGTCTTCCCCTCGAGCCGCGTGCGGCAGCGGCTGGAATGGTCGTCGCTGCGCGACTGGCTGACCGATCCCTACGCCCTCGGCTCGTACTCTTTCACCCGTCCGGGCGGCTGGTCGCAGCGAGCCGTCCTGGCGACACCGATCGAGGACCGCCTGCACTTCGCCGGCGAGGCCACCGCCGAGGCGCCTCATTACCAGACGGTCCACGGTGCCTACTCCAGCGGGCGGCGCGCCGCGCGCGAGATCCTGTCCGCCGTCGGACGCGAGGTCGCCTCCGCGCGACCGGTCGCCGATCCCGCCGCGGCGGCGCGAGGCTGAATCGATGCCCCTTTACGAGTATCTCTGCAGGAAATGCTCCCGGCGGTTCGAGGCGCTGGTGATGGGAGCGGGCGATGCCAGGTGCCCCGATTGTCGTAGCGACAATCTCGAGAAGCTGTTCTCCAGGTTCGCCGTCGGCGGTCGAGGCGACAGCACTCCCCGGGACGGGTCGCTCCGGCCGGACGCCCCATCCCCCTGCGGCACCTGCGGTGACCCGCGGGGGTCCGGCTCCTGTGCCGGCGATTGAGCGTCGCTCGGGAGGGCGCCCGGGGTCGGCGCCGATCTTCGTTCCTTATCATGAAACGTGGGATGATCTTCAGCCATGATACGGGCGGCCGCCTCGGGCTTCTCGACTGAGTACGGGGTCTACGGTCTGAACGAAATCCGGTATAAGCCACGATTCCCCGGGTTCCGGACACCGGGCGGGGCTGTTCCTTCCCCTTGAGCCCGAAGAGATTGATGGTTGACAGCGCGCTCTCTTGGCGTACATTTCCGGCACATTTGCCGTTCCGGAGCGTCCCATCTCCTGAACCGCGCATTGAGGAGGCAACATACCCATGAGTCTGAGCCGACCCGGCAAGGGACTGGCATTTCTTGCAATCCTGGCTTCCTTCATCCTGGCGGCGCCCGCGGCTCAGGCCCAGCAATGCGGCGCCAGCCTTCCGATAGGAAACCTGCTGGATACGTCCTGGAACGGTCTCCCCGAGGCCGATCTGGCCAGCCGTATCTACGTGTTCAACGCTGCGCCTCCGATCGACAACGGGAGCGCCGTCTTCCTCTGTGCCTACGTGAACCAGGACAGCTCCACCGGGCCGTGTTTCCCGGGTGCGGGGACGCCCACGGACGGCATTGTCATCGTCCAGGGAAACTGGGGCGCGCTCGGGGTCACGGGGTGTCCTCAGGCGTTCTCCGACGGTGACGCTCCGAACGTGGTGTCGGTGACCAGCATCGCCAATGAAGGAAGCTCCGCCTACAGAGGCGTTTATGTGCTGGCCTCGGTCGGGTACAGCTCGTCGTTCGGTGCGTATGCCCTTGATGCGGCACATCCACTCTCGCCGGACGGTACCAGCTTCCTGAACCTCAGCGCCTCGGATATCCCGGTGGCGCGAACCACCTCTCTCGTGCCGAACGGGTCGGGTCAGGCCACGGTCGGTCTGACATGGGATGCGGCGGTCACGCACGACGACTGCGCCCAGAATCCGCTAGGGACCTGTCTCGACTACCCCGGAGGCAGCCGGCCGGTTCTCGGCGGATACACCCTGTACGCCAAGACAGCCCCCTGCAACACCCCGCCGACGAGCGGCCACCTGGCTGCCTGGACCGCGCCCAACGCCTCACCCGGTCAGGTCGGGACGACCACCGGCACGACGGCGTCCCTGACCCTGCCGTTCGACTCGACGGGCGTGACCTGCACGTACGTCGCGGTCGGTCTGGTGGTCGACGGGCGCCAGAGCGCCGCCGTCTCGGCTCCACTGGTCGTGACCAACCAGGACTGCGATCTGGACGGCGTGCCCGATCCGATCGACAACTGCCGCTGCATCGCCAACCCCAACCAGCTGGACACGGACGGCGACGGCGTGGGGGATGCGTGCGACAACTGCCGCACGGTGCCCAACAGGGACCAGAAGGACACCGATGGCGACGGCGTGGGAGATGTCTGCGACAACTGCGTGTCGACGCCGAATACCGACCAGGCGGACGCCGACCACGACGGCATCGGGGACGTCTGCGACAACTGCCGCACGGTGGCCAACGCCAACCAGGCGGATAGCGACAACGACGGCGTGGGTAACGTCTGCGACAACTGCCCGACCATCGCCAACCCGACTCAGGCGGACCGCGACGGCGACGGTCTCGGTGACGCTTGCGACAACTGCCCGGCGATCGCCAACCCTACCCAGTCCGACCGTGATTCCGACGGCGTGGGCGATCCGTGCGACAACTGTCCGGACGCCGCCAATCCCGATCAGGCGGATGCCGACCATGACGGCGTCGGCGACGTCTGCGACCCGTGTCCGATCTTCCCGAACGTGACCGACTGCACGCAAAAGGTCGCCTCAGAGTGCATCAGCTTCACGAGCACGCTCGGAAAAGGCTCGGGCACGGTGAGCTGGAGGACGCAGTTCGAGACCGACATCCTCGGGTTCAACGTGATCACCGTCGACGGGAAGGGCAACCGGATCCAGCAGAACCCGGCCCTTATCACCTGCGAGGAGTGCGTGACCGGCAACGGGCACGTCTACACCTTCATCGTCCCGAAGCACAAGAGCGGTCACAACATCTTCATCGAGCTCTTGAAGCGGAACGGGGTCGTCCAGAGGTTCGGCCCCGCGATCAGGGACTGCACACCCTAGGTTTTCTGGTCTCGAACGATTCTGACGAGGGCGGCGACGCGAGTCGCCGCCCTTTTTGTCTTTCGCGCGCGTGTCCTTGGTCCCCCCGGCCGCTCGCCGCGCGAGCCGATCGCCCGACGACCGGGTGTGGTAGCGTATGCTCCTTCAAGAAGAGGGCACGCATGCGCCCATCGGCTGTCGCGGCTGCGCCACGCGCGTGAAGATCGCCGTCAGCGGCTCGAGCGGACTGGTCGGCACCGCCCTCGTCCGGCAGCTCGCCGAAGAAGGCCAACGGGCGATTCGCCTGGTCCGCGCCGCGCCGGCCGGCGACGACCAGATTCCCTGGGACCCCGCGTCGGGGAAACTCGACGCCGCATCCCTCGAGGGTCTCGACGCCGTCATCCACCTGGCGGGAGAAAGCATTGCTTCCGGTCGGTGGACGGCGGCGCGGAAGGCGCGCATCGTCTCCAGTCGCGTCGACAGCACGCGTCTTCTGGCGGAGACGATCGCGCGCCTCTCGCGCCCTCCGCGCGTGCTGATCTGCGCCTCCGCCATCGGCTACTACGGTGACCGCGGCAACGAGATCCTGAAGGAGGACGGCCCGCCAGGCGTGGACTTCCTGGCCGGTCTGTGCCACGCGTGGGAGGAAGCCGCCGGGGCGGCCGCGCGCAGGGGCGTGCGGGTGGTGCATCATCGTTTCGGCGTGATCCTCACCCCGGCCGGCGGCGCCCTGGCGAAGATGCTCGTGCCGTTCCGCCTCGGCGCCGGCGGCGTGATCGGCACCGGCAGCCAGTTCATGTCGTGGATCACCCTGGACGACGCGCTCGGCGCGATCGGCCACGCGCTGACGCACGACGCCCTCCGAGGGGCGGTGAACACGGTTTCCCCCCACCCGGTCACGAACCGCGAGTTCACCGCCGCTCTCGGCCGGGTCCTGCGCCGGCCGGCCATCCTGCCGATGCCGGCACCCCTGGCGCGCCTCGCCTTCGGCGAGCTGGCCGACGCGCTTCTGCTCGCGAGCCAGCGCGTCGAGCCGACCCGTCTGTTCGCGACCGGATACCGCTTCCAACATCCCGATCTGGAGCCGGCGCTGCGCCACCTGCTCGGCAGGCCCGGGACATCGCGGGGGTGACGGAATGCAGCCGGGCGACGATTTCAAGCGGTTCGAGCACGAGGGATGGGAGCGAGCCGCCCTCCGTTACGAGGCCTGCTGGGAGGGCCTGACCGCCCATTTCGTCTCCCACCTGCTGCGCGCCGCCGGGGTGGCCCGTGGCCGCCGGGTCCTGGACGTCGCCTGCGGGTCCGGTCTCGTGTCCAGGGCGGCCGGCCAGATGGGGGCCGGCACCGTCGGTCTCGATTTTTCGCGCCGCATGATCGAGCGGGCCCGCGCCCGGGTCCCGGATCTCGAGTTCCTGGAGGGGGACGCGGAGCGTCTCCCGTTCGAGCGCGCGTCGTTCGACGCCGTGGTCATGAACTTCGGCATCCCCCATCTGGCCAGCCCCGAGCGGGCGTTGCGCGAGGCGCGGCGGGTCCTGCGTCCCGGCGGCCGCTTCGCCTTCACCGTCTGGGCCGATCCGAAGGACAACCCGGGGGCCCGGATCATGTCGGAGGCGATCGCGGCCCACGCCGACGACCCCGCGGACTTTCCGCAAGGTCCTCCGCGCTACCCCCTCCACGACAGCGGTCAGTGCCGCGAGGCCCTGGCCGAGGCCGGGTTCGATCGGTCGTCCTTCGCCTTCATCTCGATCACAGCCGCCTGGCTCGTTCCCACGCCATCCTTTCTTTTCGAGGCCGAGAGAGATGGCGGCGTGAGGACGGCGGCCGTGCTGGCGCGCCTGCCGGCCGATCGCCTGGCGGCCATCCGGGAGGCGGTCGAAAGGGCCGTGGCCCGGCACGCCGCTCCCGGAGGATTCGCGATCCCAATGACGGGGCGGGTCGCGTCGGCCGCGATCAAGGCTTCCTCCCGGGAGTAGACGTAGAGACGGCCCGTCGGCCGGAGGCTCTCCCCTGCCCGGATCCGGCACGCGGGCGTCCCACGAACGGACACTCCCGCCGGCCGCAGGCGTTCGACGGGGGCCAAGAACCTCTTGAAACGACTGCGATTGCGAGCGGCGCCCCGGTTGGTATGAATCTCGCTCTGAGACGGCGCAACGGGGATGGATTGATTCGGAGTCCAAGGAGAGCTTGAGCGTGGATGTGCCGCGCCAGACCAACAAGCGCAGACGGAACCTCACTCGCACGCTGTACGGCGTGGGTGGGGTGACTGCGCTCGCGGCGATCACGCTCGGCCTGTCGCACCTCAAGCCGGCCGCGCCCTCCGTGTCGCGCTCGACGGTTCTGATCGACACGGTCAAGCGCGGACCGATGGTGCGCCAGGTGCGCGGCCTCGGGACGCTCGTGCCGGAGGAGATCCGCTGGATTCCCGCGGCCACGGAGGGACGCGTCGAGCGCATCCTCATCAAGCCGGGCACCGCGGTGACCTCGGACTCGGTGATCCTCGAGCTGAGCAATCCGGAGCTCGAGAGCGCCTCCATGGACGCCGCCTGGCAGCTCAAGGCGGCCGAGGCCGACGCCGCGAATCTCAAGGTGAAGCTGGAGAGCCAGCTCCTGGATCAGAAGGCCGCGTTCGCCACCGTCCAGGCGAACGCCAAGCAGTCCCGGCTGCAGGCCGAGGCGGACACCGAGCTGTCGAAGAACGGCCTCATCTCCGATCTGCTGATGAAGCTGTCGGTCTCGCGCGCCGAGGAGGCGGCCACGCGCCAGGATCTCGAGGAGAAACGTCTGGAGATCGCCTCCGAGTCGATGCGCACCGAGCTGGCGGCGCAGGACGCGCGTCTCGAGCAGCTGCGCGCGCAGGCCGATCTCAAGCGCAGCCAGGTCCGCCAGCTGCGCGTGCGCTCCGGCATCGCCGGCGTCCTGCAGCAGCTTCCGGTCGAGGTCGGGCAGCGGATCGCCCCGGGCGGGACGCTCGCCAAAGTGACCGTGCCGGGGCGCCTGAAGGCGGAGCTGAAGATCGCCGAAACGCAGGCGAAGGACGTCCAGATCGGCCAGAGCGCCTCGATCGACACGCGCAACGGCCTCGCCGAGGGGACCGTGTCGCGCGTCGACCCGGCGGTGCAGAACGGCACCGTCACCGTCGACGTGGCCCTGAGCGGCACGCTCCCGAAGGGCGCCCGGCCGGACCTGAGCGTCGAGGGGACGATCGAGCTGGAGCGCCTCGACAACGTGCTGTTCGTCGGCCGCCCAGCCTTTGGCCAGGAGCAGAGCGTCGTCGGCATGTTCAAGCTGGACCCCGATGGCGTGGGAGCCGCCCGGGTGCAGGTCCACCTCGGCCGCAGCTCGGTGAACCGGGTGGAGATCGTCGACGGACTGGATTCGGGCGACCAGGTGATCCTGTCGGACACCTCCGCCTGGGACGCATTCGATCGTCTTCGTCTGAATTGAAGCACACACCAGGAGAGCTCATGAGCGCAAACGGCCGCCCGCTGATCCATCTCGAAGCAGTGACCAAGGTGTTCTACACGGACGAGGTGGAGACGCACGCCCTGTCGACCATCCACATGGAGATCCAGAAGGGGGAGTACGTCTCGATCGCCGGGCCGTCGGGCTGCGGCAAGTCGACCCTGCTGTCCTTGCTTGGTCTGCTCGACTCTCCCACGGAGGGGAAGTACCGGCTGGACGAGAAGCAGGTGGCCGACCTGTCTCTGGCCGAGCGCGCCCGCATCCGCAATCTCCAGATCGGGTTCATCTTCCAGAGCTTCAACCTGATCGGGGACCTGACCGTGTTCGAGAACGTGGAGCTGCCGCTCACCTATCGTGGCATGAAAGCGCCGGAGCGCCGCCAGCGCGTGGGCGAGGCCCTGGAGAAGGTCGGCATGGCGCACCGCGCCCGGCACCTGCCGAGCCAGCTTTCGGGCGGCCAGCAGCAGCGCGTCGCCGTGGCCCGCGCCGTCGCCGGCAACCCGCTGATCCTTCTGGCGGACGAGCCGACCGGCAATCTCGACTCCAAGAGCGGCGAGGCGGTCATGGATCTGCTGCGCGACCTGCATCGCAACGGGGCGACGCTCTGCATGGTCACGCACGACCCGCGCTACGCGCGACACGCGCAGAGGACGATTCACCTGTTCGACGGCCGCATCGTGGAAGAGAGCGCCGCGGTCGCCGCCTCCTGATCCGACCGCCGGACGAGCGAGTGACCGCCGCATGGACCGCCGCTCTCCCGAACCGTCCGAGGGAAGGAACGAGCCCCAGGGCGACCCTGCCTCTGCGTCTCCGGTGACGCGCCGCCCCGTCGAGACCGACGCGCGACGGTCGACGCCGGGCCGGCCGCCCGGGAGCGACGCACTCTCCGGCGCGCACATCGACGCGCCGCTCAGCCTGCGTTAGGAGCCACCGTGGACGTTGTTCTCCAGTGAGGAGCGAGTCAGTGGCCGCGTTCATCCGGGTTCGCAACATCGAGAAATCCTACGCCCACGGGCCGGAGCGGACCTTCGTGCTGCGCCGCATCAGCCTCGACATCGACGAGGGGGACTTCGTGTCGGTCATGGGTCCGTCGGGCGCCGGCAAATCCACGCTCCTGCACATCCTCGGGATGCACGACAGCGCCTTCGCGGGCGAGTACCACTTCATGGACGAGCCGGTCCACGACCTCCCGCCCAAGCGTCGCTCCGAGCTGGCGAAGCAGACGATCGGCTTCGTGTTCCAGAGCTACCACCTGCTGGACGACATGACGGTCTACGAGAATCTGGAGGTGCCGCTCACCTACCGCAACATCCGGAGATCGGACCGGCAGGGGATGGTCGCCGACGTTCTCGATCGCTTCCACATCGTCGGCAAGAAGGATCTCTACCCGAACCAGCTGTCCGGGGGCCAGCAGCAGATCGTCGCGGTCGCCCGGGCCGTGATCGCCCGGCCGAAGCTCATCCTGGCCGACGAGCCGACCGGCAACCTGCACTCGTCCCAGGGCAAGGACATCATGGACCTGTTCACCACCCTCAACGAGCAGGGCACGACCATCGTGCAGGTGACGCACTCCGACGTGAACGCCGGGTACGGGCGGCGCATCGTCAAGCTGTCGGACGGCTGGATCGTGACCTGAGACAGGGACCGCAAAGCGGAGACGATGATGCTGCGTGATCTGAGATACGGCCTGCGCACCCTGACGAGGGATCGCGGCTTCGCCGCGGTCGTCGTGCTGACCCTGGCCCTGGGCATCGGCGCCAACACCGCCGTCTTCTCGCTCACCGATCAAATCCTGCTGCGCGTCCTGCCGGTGCGCCGGCCGTCCGAGCTGGTCGTCCTGAAGATGCCGGGACCGAAGCGGGGCCGCGTCGAGAGCGACGTCGACGAAGGGGCGCAGTCGTTCTCCTACCCGTTCTACCGCGACCTGCGCGAGCGCGCCGCGTGCTTCAGAGGTCTTCTGGCGCGCTTCCCCATCCCTCTGAGCGTTGCCGGGCAGGGCCCCACCGAGCGGGCGTACGGCGAGCTGGTGAGCGGCAACTACTTCGATGTCCTCGGGGTGCGTCCGGCGCTCGGTCGCGTGCTCCTGCCGGAGGACGAGGCCACGGGCGGGGCTCCGGTCGCGGTGCTGAGCCACGGCTACTGGATGCGCCGTTTCGGCGGCAGCCCTGGCATCCTGAACCAGAGCCTGGTGGTCAACGGGCACGCGCTGACCGTCGTCGGCGTCGCCGCGGCCCCATTCACCGGGGTGCAGGTCGGCCAAAGCCCGGACCTGTTCGTCCCGATCGCCTTGAAGGCGAAGATGACGCCGAACTGGGACGGCATGGATCGGCGCGACGATTACTGGCTGCAGATGATCGGCCGGCTCAAGCCCGAGGTCCCGCGCGAGCGGGCGGAGATCGAGCTGGAGGGCGCGGTGCGCCCGCTTCTGGAGCAGGACCTCGCCGTCCTCGGGGGCATGTCGTCCGAGACGCGCGGCCGTTTTCTGGCGAAAAAGATCCTTCTGCTCCCGGGGGCGCAGGGGCGCCTGGTTCTGCAGCACGACGCGCGCGCCCGGCTGCTGCTCCTGTCGGCGCTGGTGGGTCTGGTGCTCCTCACCGCCTGCGCCAACGTGGCCAGCCTCCTTCTGGCGCGGGGCGTGGCGCGCCGGCGCGAGATGGCGGTGCGGCTGGCCCTGGGAGCGCGGCGCGGGCATCTGATCCGCCAGCTCCTGACGGAGAGCCTGCTGCTCGGGGTCGCGGGCGGTCTCGCTGGCCTGCTGATCGCCGCGTGGTGCATCGATTCGATCCTGGTGATGCTGCCGCAGGATCAGGGAACGGCGGGGTTGAATCCGAACCTCGAGCCGCGGCTCCTGGCGTTCAACTTCGGCGTCGCCTTCCTGACGGCGCTCGTCTTCGGCCTGCTCCCGGCCCTGCGCGCGACCCGACCCGACCTGGTCACCGCCCTGAAGGAGCAGGGTCCGGGACCGGGGGTCGGCCAGCTGCGGCTGCGCAAGGCCCTCGTCGTGGCCCAGATCGCCGTCACCACGGTCCTGCTGATCACCGCGGGCCTGTTCACCCTCAACCTGAGACGGCTCGAGCTGATGGACCTCGGATTCCGGACCGATCACCTGCTGACGTTCTCGATCGACCCCCAGCTGAGCGGGTATCCGCCCGATCGCACGGCGTCTCTGATCGAGCAGACCCGCGAGGATCTCGAGGCGCTGCCGGGCGTCACGTCGGCCAGCGCGGCCGAGATCGCCCTGCTCGCCGGCAGCGACCGCTCGCAGAACCTGACGATCGAAGGGGTCGAGCCGCGCGAAACCCAGCCCGCCGTCTTCGAGAACTGGGTGGGGCCGCGCTACTTCGCCACCCTGGGAACCCCTCTCGTGGCCGGCCGCGACCTTGCCGAGTCGGATACGGCGGCGAGTCCGAAAGTGGCTTTGATCAACGCCACCATGGCCCGGACGTTCTTCGCGGGCGGCGACCCGATCGGGTTGCGCTTCGCCTTCGGCGCGGGCAACGGGGTGCGACCGGACATCACCATCGTCGGCGTGGCGAAGGACAGCAAGCACGGCAGCGTCAAGGAAGAGGAGCACCCCTTCATGTACCTCCCCTTGTCGCAGAACCCCCGTCTCGGGGAGGCCACCTTCTACGTGCGCTCGGCGCAGCCGCCGGAGGCGCTCGGCGCCGCCGTCCGTGAGGTCGTGCGCCGGCGCGACGCCGGTCTGCCGGTCTACGACCTGAAGACGGTCACCCGCCAGCGCGACGAGTCGCTCTACAGCGAGCGGCTTCTGATGGCCCTGTCGATCGGGTTCGGGCTCCTGGCGGCGCTCCTGGCCTCGATCGGCCTGTACGGAGTGATGTCCTACACCGTGGCGCGCCGGACGCCCGAGTTCGGCGTCCGCATGGCGCTCGGGGCCAGCGTCCGGAACGTCCGGGGCCTGGTCCTGCGCGAGGCGATGACGATGGCCGCCGTCGGTCTGGCGTGCGGCATCCCCGCCGCCCTGGCGGCCGGACGCCTGACGCGGTCGCTTTTGTTCGGAGTGGAGCCCGCCGACCCGCGTCTGGTGGTCGCGGCGGGCCTCCTGCTGTTCGGCATCATGCTGATCGCGGCCTACCTGCCCGCCCGCCGCGCCACGAAAGTGGACCCGGCGGCCGCGCTGCGCAGCGAGTGAGACGACGATGACCTTAGGGAGGTCTCCATGGACACGCTGATTCAGGACGTGCGTTACGGGCTGCGCATGCTGGTCAAGAACCCCGGCTTCACGCTGGTGGCGGTGCTGTCGCTGGCGCTCGGCATCGGGGCGAACACCACGATCTTCACGCTGATCAACACCGTGCTCCTGCACTCGATCCCGGTGCGCGACCCGGCGCGGCTGGTGGGGATCTTCGTGACCGACGAGCAGAACAAGAACTCGCTGTTCAACACCCTGACGATTTCCGGTCCGAACTGGAAGGACATCCGCGACCAGAACGAGGTGTTCGAGGGAACGTCGGGGTACACGACGAGCACCGTCAGCCTCTCGGGCGGGACGGGCGAGCCGGAGCAGATCGTCGGCGACCTCGTCTCGGGGAACTTCTTCACGCTCCTCGGCGTGACGCCCGCGCTCGGACGCGCCTTCCTGCCCGAGGAGGACAAGGTCGACGGCGCCAACCCGGTCGTCGTCCTGGGCGACGCGCTGTGGCGGCGCCGCTTCGCCGCCGACCCCGGCATCGTCGGCAAGGTCGTCACGTTGAACGGCCACGGCTTCACGGTGGTCGGCGTGGCCGCGCGCGGCTTCAAGGGGATCAACACGCTGGGCGGTCCCGATCTGTGGGTGCCGCTCGCCATGCACGGGCAGATCCTGTCCGGCTTCACCGCCGAGAACTACGAGGACCGCCGCGCCCTCCTGTTCAACGCCATCGCCCGCCTGAAGCAGGGCGTGACCATCGAGCAGGCCGACGCCGCCGTCAAGACGATCGCCAAGCGACTCGAGCAGCAGTACCCGACCCCCAACCGCGGGCGGAGCACCGTCCTTCTGCCGATCGCGCAGGCGACCGTGAATCCGAACTTCCGCCGTCTCCTGGTCATGGCGGGCGGCCTGTTGATGACGGTCGTGGGTCTGGTCCTCCTGATCGCCTGCGCCAACGTCGCCAATCTTCTCCTGGCGCGCGCCACGGCGCGGCGCAAGGAGATCGCCATCCGGCTGTCGATGGGGGCTGGCCGGCTGCGTCTGGTGCGCCAGCTGATGACCGAGAGCGTGGTCCTGGCGATCCTGGGCGGCGCCGCCGGGCTCCTTCTGGCCTTCTGGGCGCGCGACCTCCTGCTGGCCTTCC
The DNA here is from genome assembly GCA_964384905.1 of uncultured Acidobacteriota bacterium. Classification (GTDB taxonomy): domain Bacteria; phylum Acidobacteriota; class Polarisedimenticolia; order Gp22-AA2; family Gp22-AA2; genus Gp22-AA3. The sequence continues at coordinate 6,464 of CAYLND010000024.1, read as the reverse complement.
GGCCGCCGCAGGCGTTCTTCGGAATTGTCGATCTCGATCTCGACATGCGGGTCCTCGTGTTCACCCTCCTGGTGTCGATCCTGACCGGTCTCCTGTTCGGTATCGTTCCGGCCCTGCAGGCCTCGCGCCCCGACCTGATCGTGGAGCTGAAGGAGCGCACCGGCCAGCCGGGTCAGAGCGGTCGGCGCGTCAGCCTGCGCGGGCTGCTGGTCGTGGCCCAGGTGGCGCTGTCGCTGGTCTCGCTGATCGGGGCCGGGCTGTTCCTGCGCAGCCTGATGAACACCGAGAGGATCGACCCCGGCTTCGACGCCCCCAATCTGTTAACGCTGTCGTTCGACGTGGGCGCGCAGGGCTACGACCAGCCGCGCGGCGAGGAGTTCGAGAAGCGTCTCCTGGAGACGGTGCGCGCCCTGCCGGGCGTCCGCGCCGCCGCGCTCTCGGCCGACCTGCCGATGGGCGGAGGTGTCGGACGGACGGTCTTCCCCGAGGGGCAGGAGCCCGCGACCGGCGCCGTCGGACAGTTCACCACGGCCAACCAGATCAGCCCCGGCTACCTCGACACGCTCGGGATCCGGCTGGTCCGCGGGCGCGACGTCACCGACATGGATCGCGCCGGGACGCCGCTCGTCGTGATCATCAACGAGGCGATGGCGAAGCAGTTCTGGAAGGATCAGGACGCGCTCGGAAAGCGCTTCAAGTTTTTCGGCGACCAGGAGTTCCGCCAGGTGGTCGGGATCGCCCGGGACACCAAGATCTTCACATTGGGCGAGGCCCCGCAGCCGCAGGCGTTCATCCCGGCGCTGCAGTTCTACACTCCGGCGATGACCGTCAACGTGCGCTCCGCGGGCGACGGCGACGCCCTGCTTCCCACCCTGCGCCGGACGATTCAGGCGTTCGAGCCGACCATGCCGCTGACCAACGTGGACACCGCCCAGGCCCTGATCTCCCAGGCGCTCTGGGCGCCGCGCATGGGGGCGGCGCTCCTGAGCGTGTTCGGTCTGATCGCCCTGATCCTGGCGGCCATCGGCATCTACGGCGTCATGTCGTATTCGGTCAACCAGCGCACGCACGAGTTCGGTCTGCGCATGGCTCTCGGCGCGCGACCGGGCGACGTCCTGACTCTGGTGCTGCGCCAGGGGATGACTCTGGTCGTGATCGGTCTGGTCGGCGGGATCGCCGCGGCCGTGGCCGCCACCCGGCTGATCGGGACGCTCCTGGTGGGGATGAGCGCCACCGATCCGGCGACCTTCGCGCTCATCTCCGTCCTGCTCGCCGCGGTCGCCGCCCTCGCCGGCTATCTCCCGGCCCGGCGGGCCACGCGGGTCGATCCGATGGTGGCGCTGCGTTACGAATGAGGAGCACGTCATGAACTGGAAGCCGCTCCTGATCCTGATCCTGTTCGTGCTGCTGGTCCTGCTGGCGCTGGCGCCGCAGTGATCGACGCGTTTCTGATCGACCTGCGCTTCGGGCTGCGGAGCCTGCGCAACAGCCCCGGGTTCACGGCCGTGGCCGCGTTCGCGCTGGCGCTCGGCATCGGCGCCAACACCGCCATCTTCAGCGTCGTCAACGACGTGCTCCTGCGCCCGCTTCCCTACCCCGGTCCCGACCGCCTGATGAGCGTCTGGGAGAACAACCTCGTGCAGGGATGGCACAAGGACGTCGTCACGCCGGCCGATTTCGTGGACTGGCGGAGCCAGAACCGGGTGTTCGAGTCGATGGCCGCCTACAGCGGCCTGGGGTTCAACCTGAGCGGCGGGAGCGAGCCCGAGCGCGTCCGCGGCGCCATCGTGTCGCTCGACTTCTTCCGGGTTCTCGGGCGGCCCCCGGTCGCGGGGCGCGATTTCCAGGAGGGCGACGAGCGCTCCGGCTCGGGGCGCGTGGCCGTCGTCAGCGACGCCCTGTGGCGGACGCGCTTCGGCGGCGACCCGCATCTGATCGGGCGATCGGTCACCCTCAACAGCGAAAGCTTCACCGTCATCGGGATCGCGGCACCCGGGTTCCAGTTCCCGGAGAAGGCGGAGATCTGGGCCCTGGCCAGGCACGTCGTGCCGGAGAACCCCTGGGCGCCGGGGGGCCAGGACATCACCACCGTGCGCGGGCTGCACTACTTCCCGGTGATCGCCCGCCTCAAGCCGGGAGTCGACGCGGCGCGGGCCCAGGCCGAGATGGACGTCATCGCGGCCCGGCTGGCGAAGCAGTATCCGGACAGCAATGCCGACACCGGCGTGGAGGTGATCCCCCTGCACGAGTCGATCGTCGGCGACGTCCGGCCGGCGCTACTGATCTTCCTCGGGGCGGTCGGTCTGGTGCTCCTGATCGCCTGCGCCAACGTCGCCAACATGTCCCTGGCGCGCTCGGCGGCGCGCGGGCGCGACGTGGCGGTCCGCACCGCCCTGGGGGCCACCCGGCTGCGGCTGGCCCGCCAGCATCTGACCGAGAGCGTCCTGCTGGCGCTGCTGGGCGGCGGCGCCGGCCTCCTGCTGGCCTTGTGGGGCCGCGATCTTCTCGTGAGCCTGGCGCCCGAGTCGATGCCCGGCTCGCCGGCGGCCACCCTCGACACGAAGGTCCTGGGGTTCACGTGCGCGCTGTCGATCCTCACCGGCATCCTGTTCGGGGTCGTGCCGGCGCTGCACTCCGCCGGCGCCGATCCCCAGGAGGCGCTCAAGGAGAGCGGACGCGCCGCCACCGCCGGACCGCGCGCCCGCCTCCTGCGCGGCTCCCTCGTGGTCGCCGAGATGGCCGTCGCCGTGGTGCTGCTCGCGGGCGCGGGCCTGCTGCTGAAGAGCTTTCTGCGCCTGCAACGGATCGATCCCGGCCTGCAGATCGATCGGGTGACGGCGCTCGACCTGTGGATCCCGGAGACCCGTTACGGCGACCTCGACCGGCAGACGCAGTTCTACGGCGAGGTGCTGCGCCGCGTGCGGAACCTGCCCGGGGTGGACGTCGCCGGGGCGACGACCGATCTGCCGATGCAAGGCTCCGACACCACCCTCGGCTTCCTGATCGAGGGCCGCCCCGCGCCGCCCCCCACGAAAGAGCCGTACACCGGGCTGCATCAGGTGAGCCCTGACTACTTCCGCACCATGGGCATCCCGCTCCTGCGCGGCCGTCTGTTCACCGGGCAGGAGCGCCGCGGGACGCCCGACGTGGTGGTCATCGGAGACACCCTGGCGCGACGCTTCTGGCCGGGCGAGGATCCGATCAGTCACCGCGTCAGCTTCGGCTCCAACGACAAGGGCGAGCGCAACTGGGCCACCATCATCGGCGTGGTCGGCGACGTCCGCCAGCGGGGCCTCCAGGACGATCCGCGTCCGGAGTCGTACGTCGCGTGCGCGCAGTGGCCGTCGCGCTACATGACGCTCGTGGTGCGCAGCCGCCTCGATCCCGCGGCGATCGCCGCCGCCGTGCGCCGCGAGATCCTGGCGGTCGACGGCGAGGTGCCGGTCTTCGGCGTGAAGAGCATGCGGGAGGTGCTGGACGGCTCCCTGGCGGCGCGCCGGTTCAACATGACGCTCCTGGCGCTGTTCGCAGGGGTGGCTGTGGCCCTCGCGGCCGTCGGCCTGTACGGCGTCCTGGCCTACGCGGTCACCCAGCGCACCCACGAGATCGGCCTCCGGATGGCGCTCGGCGCCCGCCGGCTGGATGTCCTGCGTCTCGTCGTCGGGCAGGGCATGGGGCTGGCGCTCCTGGGGGTCCTGGCCGGTCTCCTCGGCGCCCTGGGCCTGACCCGCGTCCTGTCGAGCCTCCTGGTGGGGGTGGCGGTCACCGATCCCCCGACCCTGGGCCTGACGGCGGCGCTCCTGACCGGGGTCGCCCTCATCGCCTGCGGGGTGCCGGCGCTGCGGGCCTCGCGGGTCGACCCGATGGTGGCCCTGAGGCACGAGTAGGCGGCGCCGGGAGGGGGGCCTGCTGGACTACAATACCGGCGCCACTTCGGCGCTGACCATGAAAAAGACAGAGACCCCGGCCGCGCGCATCCTGATCGCCGACGACCAGCAGGATGTGCTGGAGGCGCTCCGCCTGCTGCTCAAGGAGGAGGGGTACGCGACCGATGCGGCGACCTCTCCCCGCGCCGTGCTCGAGGCCGTGAAGGCGCGCGAATACGACGCCCTCCTGATCGATCTCAACTACACGCGCGACACCACCTCCGGTCGGGAGGGGCTCGATCTCCTGATGCAGATCCAGGCGATCGACTCCACGCTTCCGGTGGTCGTCATGACCGCCTGGGGCAGCGTCGAGGTGGCGGTGGAGGCGATGCGCCGGGGGGCGCGCGACTTCGTGCAGAAACCGTGGGACAGCGCCCGTCTGCTGGCGATTCTGCGCACCCAGGTCGAGCTGAGCCGCGCGCTGCGCCGCGGGCAGCGGCTGGAGGCGGAGAACGTCGTGCTGCGCGGCGACGGCGGGCCGCGGCCGGTGGCCGAGTCGGCCGCCATGGGCCCGGTCGTGCAGCTGATCGAGCGGGTCGGTCCTTCCGGCGCCAACGTCCTCGTCACCGGCGAGAACGGCACCGGCAAGGGCGTGGTGGCGCAGGCGCTGCACGCCGCCTCGCAGCGGGCCGCGCTGCCGCTGGTCGTGGTCAACGCGGGCGGTTTCTCCGAGGGCGTGTTCGAGAGCGAGCTGTTCGGCCACGTGAAGGGAGCGTTCACCGACGCCCGGGCCGACCGCGTCGGCCGGTTCGAGCTGGCCGACGGCGGGACGCTGTTCCTGGACGAGATCGCCAACCTGCCGACGGGTCTGCAGGCGAAGCTGCTGCGCGTCCTGGAGACGGGCGAGTTCGAGCGCGTCGGGTCATCGCGCACGCGCCGCGTCGACGTGCGCATCCTGTCCGCCACGAACGCGGACATCCGCGCCGAGGTCGGCGCCGGCCGCTTCCGCCAGGATCTGCTGTTCCGTCTGAACACCATCGAGATCCACGTGCCGCCCCTGCGCGAGCGCCGCGAGGACATCCCGATCCTGGCGCGGCACTTCCTGTCGCAGCACGCCGTCCGCTACCGCAAGACGCTGCAGGGCTTCGACGACGGGGCGCAGAAGGCGCTTCTGGAGCATCGCTGGCCCGGGAACGTGCGCGAGCTGGACCATGCCGTGGAGCGGGCCGTCCTGATGAGCCGCGGGCCGGTGGTGCGGGCGGCCGATCTGGCGCTGCGCCCCTCGGCCGACGGGCAGCCGGGTCTCGAGGAGATGAGCCTCGAGGACGTGGAATGCTTCCTGATCAAGAAAACCCTCCAGCGTTACAACGGCAACGTGAGCCAGGCGGCCGGCGCCCTCGGTCTGAGTCGCAGCGCCCTGTACCGCCGCCTGCAGCGGCACGGGCTGTGACGTTCGGGCCGGCGCGCGACCGCCCGCCGGCGCCGCGCTCACGGGATCGCTCGCCGCGCCATGAGCGCCGGGTGCTCCTTCTGGCGCTGCTCGCCGGCGCCGTCGGAGTCCTGGCCACCCTCGTCCTGCTCTGGACCGACGACCACAGCGCCAAGGTGCGCTGGACCGTCGGGGTCCTCCTCGTCGGCAGCTGGCTCGGCTTCGCGTTCGCGGTGGTCGAGCGCGTCGTCAGGCCCCTGCAGATCGTCTCCAATCTGCTGGCGGCCCTGCACGAGGGCGACTTCTCGATCCGGGCCCGCGGCGCTCACCCCGACGACGCGCTCGGCGAGGTCATGCTGGAGGTGAACACGCTGGCGGAGACGCTGCGACAGCAGCGGCTCGGGGCCCTGGAGGCGACGGCCCTCCTGCGCAAGGTGATGGAGGAGATCGACGTCGCCGTGTTCGCCTTCGACGGCAACGCCCGCCTGCGCCTGGTGAACCGGGCGGGCGAGCGCCTCCTGCTGCAGCCGTCGGAGCGGCTGATCGGCTCGAGCGCGGCGGAGCTGGGGCTCGAGGGGTGCCTGCAGGAGGACGCCGCCCCGATTCTCGATCTCGCCTTTCCGGGGCGCCCCGGACGCTGGGAGGTCCGTCGCGGCACCTTCCGGCAGGGAGGCCTGTCGCACCAGCTCCTGGTGCTGTCCGACGTGAGCCGCGCCCTGCGCGAGGAGGAGCGCCAGGCCTGGCAGCGCCTCATCCGCGTCATGGGTCACGAGCTGAACAACTCCCTCGCGCCGATCAAGTCGATCGCCGGCAGCCTCGACCGGTTGATCGTCCGATCGCCCAAGCCGGGCGACTGGGAGGACGATCTGCGCCGCGGGCTGGGCGTCATCGCCGCCCGCGCCGAGTCGCTCAGCCGGTTCATGGACGGCTACGCGCGTCTGGCGCGCTTGCCGCCGCCGCCGATCAGCAGCGTGGCGGTGGGCGATCTGGTGCGGCGCGTCGCCGGGCTGGAGACCCGGCTGGGCGTCGCGGTCCTGCCCGGGCCCGAGATGACCGTCCGCGCCGACGGAGACCAGCTCGAGCAGCTGCTGATCAACCTGGTGCGCAACGGCGCCGACGCCGCCCTGGAGACGGGCGGCGGCGTGCGCGCCGGCTGGCGGCGGGCGCGC
>CAYLND010000023.1:0-35174 GCA_964384905.1 uncultured Acidobacteriota bacterium | reverse complement strand
TCCCGGGCATCGCGGATGTCGGCGAGCACCCGCGCGAAGTCGAAGGTGTGGAAGTTCCGGCCGCGCATAGCGATGATCGAGCAGAAGCTGCAGTCGAACGTGCAGCCGCGGGAGGTCTCGACGACGTCCACGGGCCAGCCGAGAAGCGTGTAACCTCGCAGCACGCGCGCGTCGCGCCTCGGTGGTCGCAGCTCCGCGCCGCGCAGGCCGTTCACGGGCCGGTCGGGATTGCGGCGGTACCCCTCTCGTTCGCGGTAGGTCAGCCCCGGGATGCTCTCGTATCCGCCGCCGGCCTCGACCGCCCGTATCAGATCCCGGAAGGTGATCTCCCCTTCACCACGCACGATGAAATCCGCGCCCGCCGTCGACATCTCCGCGTACGCCTCGGGCGCCAGGCTTGGATCGTAACCTCCGACCGCGATACGCACCTCGGGTCGCAGCGACCGCACCAGCTCGATGATCCTCCTGGCGGTTCTGCGCTGGAAGGTCATGATCGAGAGACCGACGACATGCGGCTCCAGGGTGTCGACGAGCCGGCCGACCACCTGGCGGACCCTCTCCCGGACCAGGATCAGATCCGCGACCGCGACCTTGTGATGCGGGTCGACGTTTCCCGCCAGGGACGTCAGCGCGCCATTCGGCATCCGGATCCCGACCGGGGGCATGTGCTCGAACGAATCCGGCATGGAAAGCAGAAGAATATTCATGAGTGCGAGTCTACCGCCTGCCGCGAGACCCGGACAAGACTTTCCGCCGCGGCTGGACGATCCCTTCCCGCGAACCTATCTTCTGGCGGGTCGCCGCGCCGTCCGGCCGGCAGGGGGGGAATCGATGACCTACAAGGCTTTGGGCAGAATGTCGCTGGCTGGATTGCTGGTCGTGGCGTCGTGGATGCCGGCGTTCGCCGAGTCGGCGCAGGACAAGCGTGACGAGAAGATGGACGAGATCCCCGTCTGTTCCAAGAAGATCGGCACCGTCGCAGTCGTCGAGCCCGACACGAACTGGTGGCAGCAGGCGGGAGTGGGCTCGCCCGAGGCCCTGATCAAGGTCTTCGTGCGCAAGTCGAACTGCTTCACCCTGGTCGATCGCGGCAAGGGGATGCAGGCGATCCAGAACGAGCGCGCCCTGGCGGCCGGCGGCGACCTGCGCGGCGGGTCGAACGTCGGACAGGGACAGATCAAGGCGGCCGATTACGTCATCGTACCCGACCTGATCTCCTCCAACAGCAACGCGGGTGGTCATCGATTCGGCGGCCTGGCCGGCGGATTGATGGGCCATCACGCCCTGGCCGCGGCCGCCGCCGGTATCAATACCAAGAAGAAGACCGCCGACGTCGTGCTGACGGTGACCGACGTCCGCTCTTCCGAAGAGGTGGCCACCGTGGAAGGGCACGCCAAGAAGACCGACATCGGCTGGGGCGGCCACGGCAGCAGGGCGACCTGGAGCGGCTTCGGCGCGGCCGGCGCCAGTGGATACTCGGACACCGAGATCGGCCAGGTCATCACGCTGGCCTACCTGCAGGCCTACACCAACATGGTCACGCAGCTCGGCGGCCTGCCGGAGAACGCCTCCGAGGCGAGCGCCTCGCAGGCGGTGGTCATGAACAAGCCGGGCCGGATGTACGCCACGCCCGACACGGCCGGCCAGGTGATCAAGACGCTCGACCCCGGCACGATGCTCTACCCGACCGGCCAGAAGCAGGACGTGCTGTGGGAGGTCACCGACGAGCTGGGAACGAAGGGCTGGGTCTCGTCTTTGCTCTTCCAGCTCGCCAGGTAACGGCACCAGGATTGCAGCACGGCGATCGCGCGGCTGGGGATTCTATTCCACCCGGATCGCGATCAACGTCGCGTCGTCCTGGAGCGGTCCGCCGCAGAAATCGGTCACCGATTGCAGGATCCATTTCTGCAGCTCCTGCGGATCGAGCTGCGGCCGACTCAGGATCATCTCGATCAGGCGCCTCTCGCCGAATTCCTCGCCGGCGGCGTTTCTGGCTTCCGGGAGTCCGTCCGTGTAGAGGAGAATGCGATCCCCCGGCGACAGGTCGATTTCGCCCTGGGAATAGCGCCGGTCGGGAAACACGCCGAGGACCGGCCCACCCTCGGACAGACGCATCCAGGATCCATCCCGGCGCGCCAGAATCGGAGGATTGTGCCCCGCATTCGCGAAGCGCAGAGTGCGTGCCTCCGTGTCCATCAGGGCATAGAAGAATGTGATGAACTTGTTGCTGGCCACCGTCCTGCCGACGAACGAATTGAGCCTGCCGCACACTTCGCTCGGGGATTCACCGCCGCGGGCGGTGCCCTTGAGCAACGCCTGGAAGTTGGACATCAGGAGAGCGGCCGGCACTCCCTTGCCGACCACGTCGGCGATGCAGAGTCCGAAGCGGCTCGGACCGAATGGCAGGACGTCGAAGTAATCGCCGCTCAGGGCGCTCGAAGGCTTCCACGAGACGGCGATGCGGCATCCGGGAACGCTCGGGACCCGGCGGGGCAGCAGGCCGCGCTGGACTTCCTCCGCCTCTTCGATCTGCCGCGACAGCTCGGTCTCGCGCCGCCGGCTCTCGCGCAGCCGCCGACTCTCATCGAGGTGCTTCCGGAGAGCCGCCAGGAGCTTCGCGTTGTCCCAGGGCTTCTGGATGAAGTCGGACACGCCTCCGCGCAGGCATTCCACCGCCACCTCGAGGGAGGCCCAGCCGGTCAGCACGATCACCGGGAGCGCCGGGTCCAGGGCCCGGATCGACTTCAGCAGACCGACACCGTCGTGACCCGAGGTGGTGTCCCGGGCATAGTTGAGATCCATGAGCACCAGCTCGGGCCGGCGGGACTTCAGGACTTCGAGCACCTCCTCGGGCGTCTGCGCCGTCACCGTCTCGTACCCCTCTCCCTTGAGCAGGAGCCGCAGCGCCGCGAGCACGTCGGTCTGATCGTCGGCGATGAGGACTCGTCCGGATGCCGCGTGCCCGGCCTCCGAGCCGACGAACTCTTGGGCGTCGTTCTGCCAATCGACGATTCGCTGTTCTGTCATCACGCTCGAGCCTCGCTGACGACCGTCTGTCTCGCCCATCTCCTAGCATGCCGCTTGCCAACTCTCGGCGACCTCTAAACAAGCGCCCGCCCGAGCCTTGGGTGGTGGCGGGTGCGAAAGCCCGGGCGCTCGTGTGTCCGTTTTCGGAACGCGATCGTTCGAAACCGGACGCCGGTGGCGGTGCTGCTTCGAGCCTTCGAGCGGCGGCTCCACGGCGATTTGACGACGCGGGTTCTTCGGCCTATGCTGCGAGCGGTGTGACGGTCCCCTCATGAGCAATCTCGCTCCGTCCGCGACCGCCGAGACCTGCATCAGCGAGCCGACCGCGAAGCCCGTCCTGGAGGCGCTCCCTGGCCGGCTGACCGACGTGGCCGGCCTCGCCATCCATCGCCTCCTGCCGCGGCGGGAGCGGCGGCTCGTCGGGCCGTGGTGCTTCCTCGATTCCTACGGTCCCGTGGTGTTCGCCTCGGGCAAGCCGATGAACGTCCCACCTCACCCGCACATCGGGCTCCAGACGGTGTCGTGGCTCCTCGAAGGGGAGCTGCTCCACCACGACAGCCTCGGCCATGCCGGACCGGCCTCGGCCGGCGTCCTCAATCTGATGACCGCAGGGCGGGGCATCGCGCATTCGGAGGAGACGCCGCCGCGCAACGCCGGCCGTCTCAGGGGGCTGCAGCTCTGGGTGGCGCTGCCCGGGAAGCAGCGCGACGCGCCCCCGTCCTTCGAGCAGCACCGGGCGCTGCCGGTCGTCGAGCTGGACGGCGGACGGGCGACGCTCATCATCGGCGAGCTGGACGGCGAGCGCTCGCCGGCGCGCGCCTTTTCGAGCCTGGTCGGCGCCGAAGTGTCGGCGGACCGGGATCGCCGCGTCGTCGTCCCCCTCGCGAGAGAGTTCGAGCATGCCGTCGTGCTGCTGGACGGCGACGCTTCTCTCGACAGCCGTCCGCTGGCCGTCGATACCCTCTACTACCTCGGCGCGGGCCGCCGGGAGCTGGCGCTCGTGTCTCGCGGCGGAGCGGCGCGCGCCCTGCTCCTCGGGGGCGCGCCATTCGGGGAAACCGTCCTGATGTGGTGGAACTTCGTGGCCCGATCGACCGAGGAGATCATCGCCGCCCGGGACGACTGGGAGGCCGGGCGCCGCTTCGGCGAGGTCGGCGGCTACGACGGCGCACGCACGCCCGCGCCCCCGTTCGTTCCACGCGGGCAACCGCGCAGGGAATCCTCATGAACGACCGACGAGTCGCCGTCGTCGCGGGAGCCCGGACTCCCTTTGCCAAGGCCGGCAAGGCGTTCGCGTCGAAGGGGCCTCTCGCGCTCGCGCGTCACGCCGTGCGCGGTCTCATCGATCGGCACCGGGTCGATCCGGCGCAGGTCGACGCGATCGCCTTCGGCGCCGTCGTGCCCGAGCGCGGCAAGCCGAACCTGGCGCGCGAGATCGTTCTCGAGGAGGGGCTACCGGGCCGCATCGAAGCGCAGACCGTCTCGTCCTACTGCATCTCGGGGCTGCGCGCCATCACCATCATCACCGACGCGATCGCGCGCGGCCGGATCGAAGCCGGAATCGCGGGAGGCGTCGAATGGCTCAGCGGCGCCGACCCGGCGACCTTCCGGGAGCCGACCACCGGTCTGTCGATGGGCGAGCACATGGAAATCACCCGCCGCGAGTGGGAGATCACGCGCGAGCGTCAGGACGAGATCGCCCTCGCCAGCCACCGCAACGCCCTGGCCGCGCGCGACCGGCTGGCGCAGGAGATCGTGCCGCTGGAAGGGGTCGAGCACGACACCGGCCCGCGCGCCGACACCTCGCTCGAGAAGCTGGCCGCGCTGAAGCCGGCCTTCGCCGCCGACGGCACGATCACCGCCGGCAACGCGTCGCCCGTGACCGACGGCGCGTCGGCGGTTCTTCTGATGAGCGAGGAGCGCGCGGCGGCGCAGGGGAGGCAGCCGCTCGCCTTCCTGTCGGCGATGGATTACGCGGCGATCCATCCCGACGAAGGGCTTTTGATGGCCCCGGCGATTACGGTACCGCGCCTGCTGGCGCGGGCCAGCCTGCGGCTCGAGGACGTGGACCTTCTCGAGATCCACGAAGCGTTCGCCGCCCAGGTCCTCGCGAACGCCGCGGCGTGGGAGCGCGGCTGGAAAGGGGCGCCCACCGGTCCCGTCGACTGGAAACGCGTCAACGTCAACGGCAGCTCGATCGCCGTCGGCCATCCCTGGGCCGCGACCGGAGGCCGCATCGTCACCACGCTGGCTTACGAGATGGCGCGGCGGAAGGCGCGGCGCGGTCTCGTCACCATCTGCGCCGCCGGCGGAATGGCCGGAGCCTTCCTTCTGACGCGCGACTGAAGACTCTAGGGCGCGGATTTTCCGCGCCGGCCGAGAGCCAGGCCGATGACGGCGCCTACCGCGGCGCCGACACAAATCCAGACGGCCATGGAGTGCGTCGCGGCGCCCATGGCCACCCCGACGCCGATTCCCACCGCGATCCAGACAGCTGTCTTCTGACCCTTCATTTGTAGCGGCTCCATCCGTGCCGGCCGCGCGGTTTCGTGTTGCTGACGGCGGGCTGCCGCCGGCGGCCTACGCGGTCAGCTCTCGGGTGGTGATGGAGTACTTGAACGTGTCGGGGTCGAGGCAGTCGAGGCGCCCGTCCCGGGTCTCGCCTTGCGGATACATCAGGAAGCCGAGCCTGCCTCCCTTCGTCGCGTTCGGAAGTGCCACGTCGTGGGATGTGTTGAAGCCGACCCAGTTCCCCTCCCAGCCGCCGAACAATCGCTTCTGCACCGGCGCGACGAGCGGATGGTCGAGCGCGAGGCGCTCCCCGGTCTCTTCACGCGCGACCTTCGCCACGTCGGCGGGGTCCATCGCCACCCAGTCGTGCCCGTCCAGGAAGACTTCGGCTCGACAGTGCTGCGACTTGGAGATGTTCGCGCTTCCAGCGCCCAGCGTCTTGTAGCCGAACGACGAGGGCGCCACCCGAATCCCGTAGATGTCCCTGGCCGGGACGCCCGCCGACCGGAGCAGGCCGACGAAGAGGGCGTTGATGTCGGCGCACTTGCCGCCGAAGTTCCTGGTCTGGAGAATGGCCTTGATGTCGCCCACGCCACAGCCGCGCACGGCGGGATCGCGATACATCGTGGCGAGAATCCAGTTGTACACCGCCCTGGTCTTTTCAATGTCGGATTGCCTGCCCCGAGTGATCTCGCGAGCCGTCTCCTGGACGATCCCGTCGGTCGGAATCAGGTCCGTCGGCGCGGTCCAGCGCGCGAGAGCCGCACGATCCTCGGACGCCGAAACCGGCTTCGACCAGTCGACAGCACGATCCCGGGTCCGGATCCGGCTGGTGAGCTCGAGGAAAGGCGCGGACTCCCCGTCGGCGAACTCGGCATAGAGCAGGCGTGCCGAGGCGCTGTCGTCGGAGCGTTCCTCCATCCGCGCGCCATTGCCGGTCCAGTGGTTGTCGAGGGGCTCCTGATAGAGGGAGGTCACCGCGGGGAGCGGAAGCCACAGGCGCGTCACGCCCGCGGGGCCTGAGACATGGACGCTCGTCGTGATCTCGAACGTCCGCCACGGCCCCGGCCGCGGCGCGAACTCCTTCTGCTTCGTCGGGGCGGGCGCCGGGGCGCCGGCGGAACCGCGAGCGCCCGTGGGAGTCTCCGCAGGAGCCGGCTCCTGGGCGCCAGCGAGCGCCGCCAACCTGGAGAGTCCCCATCCACTCGCAACCGACAGCCCGGCCGCCGCTTTGAAGAACGCGCGTCGATTCATGCGCAATACTTTATCGGAGGAGATGGAGGACGGGCAAGTGCTCCAGCGGGCGTGCCGGCAAAACGCCGTCAGGTCAGGCAGCGATCGATCGCTGCGAGCGCCTGCTGGATGTCATCGGCGTCGTTGTAAAGATGCGGGGAGAGCCTCAGGACGTCCCTGCGCGCCGACACCACGATCCCGTCTTGGTTGAGGCGTTCGGCGAGGATCCGCACGTCCGTGCCGTCGAACCGGGTTGCGACGATCGACGAGCGCGCACCGTCGCCCGTGGGCGACAGGATTTCGGCGTTCCTTGCGCGCAATCCCTCGATGAGAAGATCGGCGAGCCTCTTGTTCCTGGAGAAGATCCGCCCGACGTCCAGCCGCAGCAGGTAATCGATCGAGCTGGCCAGGCCCGGCGCGCAGCCGTAGGCCATGGTGCTGAACTCGAAACGGTGGGCGTTCGGCGGGAGCGTCAGTCGATCGGCACGCGGATCCCACATCCGCTCGTGGGATCGGAATCCGACGAGCCCCGGCTCGAGGCGCTCCTGAAGATCGGGCGCGAGATACATTACGGCGACGCCGAACGGCCCGCACAGCCACTTGTAGGAGGCGACGACCATGGCATCAATGCCGAGCGCTCCGACGTCGATCGGGATGCCGCCGGCCGACTGGGTTGCGTCGATGACGAGCAGGGCTCCGTTCCGGTGCGCCGCTTCAGCCAGCCGCGCCACGTCGAGCCGGTGGCCGGTGCTGTAGATCACGTCGGAGACGCAGACGACGGCGGTCCCGCGATCGATCAGGCCGATCAGACCGTCGGTCAGCGGACGATCGCTTTTCATGTCGCCGAGCCTGACTTCGGCTCCCGTGTGGCGCGCGACGCGCGCCCAAGGATAGACCGTGCTCGGGAACTCCAGACCGCTGCTGACGATGTTGCGGCCGGCCGCCGGCGCGACGGCCCAGGCGAGGGAAGCCAGAAGCTCGGTCGCGCTCGAACCGACCGCGATGTCCTCGGGACGGCAGTTGAACAGCCGCGCGGCCGATGCATGCAGCGTCGCGAAGACCCGCTCCTCGGCCGCCTCGTCGAAATGGATCGTTCCGTTCTCGGCGAGATCGCGCGTCCAGTCGACCACCGCCCGCTCCGCGCCGCTGTACATGAGGCAGACGGAGGCGGTGTTGAGGTAGACGCTCTTCCTGCTGGCGGGAAAGTCTTCCGGCGCGACGATGGGGGTCAGGTCGGACAAGGTCGCGTCGCCTACCGGACGCCTGGACGCGCGCGCCCGGCGTTCGGCAGGCACTCGGTGGTCCAGGGGCCCTCGAACCTGCCGTCGGGCAGGACGTACATCCAGTCGGCCAGCTCGTCGATCGTGAAGATCGATTTGCGGCCGCGGCGCGATTCCGCGACCGACCAGTTCCAGGGGAAACCGGTGACCACGTCCGGCCCGTGCCCCTCGACGTCGTAAAGCGCGGCCTCGACCACCCGGTCTCCCTCCACGCGGCGGCGCACCACCAGGAACATCGTGCCGATCGGATGGGAGGGTTGCTGCGCAAGGGTCCTGAACGACGCGCGCGCTTTCTCGTAGCAGGGGGCCAGCGCGGCCTGCTGGCCGGGATCGCGCATCGCGCCGAGGTCGGGGATGCCGCGCGCCAGCGAGTCGTTCACCGCCTGCTCGCCTGCCGTCAGGGACACCGCTTTGAGCGCCTCGAGCGGCCGAAGCTCCACCCTTTCGACCGACTTGACCTTGCCCCGGTTGTCCATCCAGACACGTCCCATGATCGACGTGTACGAATTGCCAAGCGAGAACGTCTGCACCGCCAGATATTGCTCCGAGCACGCGCCCTGATCGCAGAAGTTCGCCACCTTGACGATCGGGATCTCCCCCTCCGTGTAGCCGATGCCGACAAGGCGCACGATCTCCGCGGCAATCTCGGGTGCCTCGCGATAAGCGCGGCAGACATCGTCGGGGCTGGTGCTTGCCAGCGAAGAGGAAGGGGGTAGAAGCACGACGGCGGTCAGGATGGTCGCCAGGACGAACGGTCCTCCTGTGCCTTTCTTCACTTCTGCGGCCCCATAGCTTTCCTGATGCGTGATTCCCACTCGGGCAGCGCAGGATACCAACGCCCCTCTTGCTTCTCCCGAAGAATGATGCTCGCATTCCGTTGGTACCACGCCTCTCCTTTTCCGGGAAGGTACACATGCCCGACGCTGCCATTTGAACCCGGCGCATATCGAAGCTGGTAGATGGCCTTCAATTCGTCAAGCCTTGCGTAAAGGGTCAAGTCATAGACGGGCCCTGCAGGCGCCGCTTGAGGCGGGCCGCTCCAATCCGCAAACTTTCCGAACCAGGGGTTGGAAAGATCGAGCAACACCGGGTCCGTTGCCTCGAGCGGATGAGCAAGCTTCGCACCCGAGATGACGACCTTCTCGAGCGGTACCTTCGCATAGGCTGGCAGCCCTATGGCGACGCTTAGATATGTCAACAACAGCAGTCGATATGAGTTGTGCTGCATGGAGTCTCCTTACCTCTGAATCACCTTGAGAGGTTGTCGAACGCTCCGGCTCACCTGCGGCGAGCCAGTGGGAGGGCCCAAGGCCTCCCCGAGCCTGACGCCCATCAGCAGGCGCAGCGGGTTGTTAGCCAGCGCCCCCGGTCGGCTTGATTTCCGTTTTCGTCGCCCACCCTGGCCAGCCAAAGTTCCGCCACATATGAAATAGGAGCGACTGAAACAGACCGAGGAACTCGATCGCACGTTCAAGCGTTGGGCAGTCGGAGGAAAAGTCATAGTCACAACTTACCCGAACCCTGTGCCAAGACTGACCATCCCGTTCAATACGCTCGATACTACGTTGCGCTACCGTGAAGATTCGCCATTCGAGCTGGTCGCTCCACCGACCGCTGGTTTGGACGGCGGCGCGAATATTATCTTCGAGCACACCGTCAACGTAACTACGGGCAAGAGGCCGGAGCCCTGTCTCAAGGTCGATGTCTGATGACACATGGCCCTCTACCAAGTCTGACTAGCACCCGGGAAGCTGCGGCACGCACGCGTAACCTCCAAGCCCACATGGACCTCCCGCGTGCCGTCAGCTTCAGCCGGTTGTTCGGCAGCTCATCGCAGGCAGCCAGAGCCAGCCAGCTGCAAACCCCAGTTCTCGTAACTACGAGACCCGATGCCACACAATTCAAGCTCGACACGACCGTGTTCTGGGACATCAATTACGAGATCCTTCGAGCGCCAAGCTGCCGGATCCCGGCGAGAAGGATCGTAGGGATCGCGCGACTGCGCCCAGACGATGTAATCACCCCCTCCCTCTACCAAGCCGCAAGCCGCCTGGCCCCCAGTCAACACAAGCCGTGGCCCAGCTTTCATCATGACTTCAGCTTCTCGGATGTTGAGCACCCCGTTGTTCTCAGGACGCTCCACGCAGATTTGAGCCGTGAGCTCGGAGTTCCATCGTGGCCAAGTCGGAACCGTGGCCCCAGCCAAGATAGCTGCGACTGCAACTATCATGGCTACTGCTAACTTCGCCTGTGGGCTCATCTGCATCCCCTGTCTGCCGAACGCGCCGGTTCAGGGGCGGTCCGCGCAGCGGACCGGCCGCTGCAACCAGTTGTTCGGCGGCCCAGCCCGCTCCTCGCGTTGGGCGGCGGTACGCCCAGTACTATCGATTTCCTTTGGCCCGATTGTGGGTCGTGCAGAGCACTTGGCAGTTCTTGGCCGAGCTATCGCCGCCCTTGCTCCACGCGGACACGTGATCGGCGTCCATTTCGTCTGGCTTGTAGATCCTGCCCTTGTTGGCGTTATCGCCAACCGCGCACAGCGGGCAGTTGGACTTGCCTTTGGCCTCCGCCTCCTGGGTCTGCTTGTTGTACGCGACCCGCTTCGTCTTCCGGTCGAACACCCGCACGGCCAGCAGCTTCTTGTCGGTCGAACCGCCCAGGAGGTATTCGAGGATTCCCTTGCGATTCGTGATGTAGTCGTCAGCCGCGAGCTTCTGGACGGCGGCCGATATCTTCCGCGGGTCGTAGGACTTGCCGTGGTACGTTTCGTACAGTCTGCCCCACTCCAGGCCGCGCATCTCGGGTAGTACATCCGTGAAAACGCTGGAAACCCACTCGACCACGGCATTGAAATATGCCTTCAGCTCGTCGATACCCTTGTCGTTGCGGTGGGCGCTCATGTAGCCGCCGATGTCGCCCTTGCTCACCCAATCCAGCGCCCGCTCCAGAAAATCCTGTCGGTTGGCGCTGCCCTTGATGTAGGCGCTCCACTTCTGGATGTTCGCGTTCTGGCTGTTGCTGAACTCTTCCTTGGCCTTGGTGACGAATGGGCCGGAGTAGATGGCGTTCAAAAGCTCCTGCGCGTTGAGCGGCACGCCGGCAATGTTGACCATCTCGAACCACTGCTTGATCTCCGTCTCCGTCCCCTCGCACTCGTAGATCAGCAGCCTCGACGCCTTGATCCGCGCCTGCTGGTCGGCGGGGAGGCTGTCGAAATTCTGTGGGTTGCTGTCTTCCATGACCGCGAATTTGTTCGTGACGAACCGCCCGATGCTGGTGATCCGCTGCTGGCCGTCGAGCACCTCGAACTTGTCTGTCGCGACCTTGTTGAAGTAGATCAGCCCGAGCGGGTACCCGTTCAGCAGCGAGTGAATGACCGCTTGCTCGCGCTTGCCGCCGCCCTCGGCGTAGATGTAGTTCCGCTGATACTCCGGCTGAATCGTGAGCTTCCCGCCGAGGCCGAACAGGCCTTTCCCCTCGAGTTGGTTGTAGACGAAGCCGTTGCAAATGTCGGCGACGGTGAGGTCGGTCCGGAGGGTGGTTCTCACTCGTTCTTCCCCTTTGCGCGGCGGTGGCGGATGACGATTCTGTCAAACATCCGGCGATAGGTTCCATCACCATTGTCAATGTAGAAACGCGGCCCGCCCTGCTGGTAGCTCCCCTTCTTTGCGATCTGTGACATCGGGACACCGAGGTTCATGCTCGACCCAAGAATCTCGAACTGGTCCGGGTTGTACTTGTCGAGGAACGTAATCGGGACGCCCATTGGGCCGTTGTAGTCGCCGGGTATCGCATCGCTATATGGCACTTCGATCGCGTCGTAGTTTGCGTACCGGGTGTAGCCGGCCTTGCCCTTGATCTCTTTGTGCTTGCTGAATTTCAAGTGGTCCGCCATCGTCATGAGCGGCAACTTCTCGTGTCGGCGCCCATGATCCAAGTTGGTCCACCAGCGGACGCCCTTGACCCGGATGTATTTCACGCCTTTGTCGTCGACGCGCCAACTGGCAGCGTTCAACGGATAGTGGTCTGGAACGCGGAATTCACGATCGCCGCTATGGATTGTGACGCCCATCCACATCTTGTCCGCCTTGATGAGCGGGAAGATCTCTTTCAAGGTGATCACGCTCTGGTTTCCGATGATCAGGAACTTCTTTTGGTGCTCCACTCTTAGCTGCGCGACGTACTCCCGGAACAGTGAGAACGGCGGGTTGGTGACGACGATGTCGGCCTCTGTGAGAAAGGCGACGCACTCGGGGCTGCGAAAGTCGCCGCCGGGGTATAGTTCGTCGCCTTTGAGTGCAATGCGGGCGGCCCTGTTGCGCTTGAGGAAAAGCTCAACGTCCGTCACGTTCGCGGCGCCGTCTCCGTCCTCGTCTTTCACGTGGTTGAGGATGATGGCGAGGGCCTTGGGCTTCTGCCGCTTGCCGTTGCCCTCGTTGTATTCCGGGAACAGTGTGCCCTGTCCGGCGATCGGGGAGCCGTCGTAGCTGGTGGTGATGAGCTTCCTGAGGCCGAGCTTGTTGAAGTTTGCGGCGAAGTACTTGAAGAAGTTGCTCTCAAAAGGGTCGTCGCAGTTGCAGTAAACGATTTTGTTGCGGAAGGTGTCAGGGTCGAACTCGAGGTAGGCTTCGACTTCCTTTTGGATGTCCACGTACTGGGTGTAGAACTCGTCCTTCTTGGCCGCCTTCGCGGCGCCCAACCCTCGATTCATTGGATCGCTTTCCGCCTGGGTTGGCACGTCCGTCCAATGGCTGGACCCTCTAAGCCGCTTGTGAGTAGTTTCTCGAGGAGCTGTTTTCGTCATTGCCCTATCCGTGCTCGATCATAGTCCGCCCAACGCCAGGCTAAGCCGCGGTGGGCGAACGCCCAACGCGGCGGCCAACCACCTCCCAACACGCCCACCGGCGGCTTCAGCCGGGGGTTAGCGGGCACGGTCCCTGCGTGCCTCGGCCCCGTCGGCTTGCGCCCCGCGTGGGCCGCGGGGCCACTTGACCGCGTGATGCGGAGCAGCCGGCGGAGTCCTCTTACCTGCTCCATCTTGAGACCAGCTCTTACCCAAGAACTTTCACTTGGAGCATGTGTGACCCGCTAACGCTAATTATGCTGCCCGGTATAGCTCAACCAATATGGCGAGTTTGCCATTCAGCGCAATACACACCGCAAACATCCGTGGACATGTGATGCATCAACGCGCTCAAGGAGTGCGACTTCGGTCGTGATGCTCATCGGTTGCCTGTGGAGCCTCTGTAAATCAGAGTATACATCCCTAGCCGCCAGCAAGAGCGCCAGCCCCAGCAGGTGGTCTGCTATGTCTTCTCCGGCGATTGGAGTAGTCTGCCGCAGAAGGAGGATGGCTCGCATGGGGTGACACCGATCCGAGACACGACGGCCGGCCGCGCGCACCGGGAGAGGCCGAGCTGGCGGCAGCCGGGGCGCCGCCTGCGCCCCTGGGGCGTTCTGCTCGTTACGTTGATCTTCGCGCCGTGCCGGGCCCAGGAGACGCTGCCGGCCGACCGGCGCGCGAAGATCGACGCCGCGGTCGCGCGCGTGATCGAGAAGACCGGCGCGCCGAGCGCCTCGATCGCCGTGGTGCGGGACGGCAAGATCGCCTACGTCCACGCCTACGGGACGGCCAACCTCGAGACCAGGACTCCCGCCACCCCGGGCATGCGGTACAGCGTCGGGTCGATCAGCAAGCAGTTCACGGCCAGCGCCGTGCTGCTGCTGGCCGAGGAGGGCCGGCTGTCGCTCGACGACCGGATGGTGCGCTATCTGCCCGACCTGACCCGCGCGCGCGACGTCACGCTGCGTCAGGTGCTGTCGATGACGTCCGGGTATCAGGATTTCTGGCCGCAGGACTACGTGATGCCGGAGATGCTGAATCCGATCACCGCCCGCGAGATCGTGGATCGCTGGGGACGCAAGCCGCTCGACTTCGAGCCCGGGACGGAGTGGCAGTACAGCAACACCAACTACGTCATCGCGGGGATGGTCGTCGAAAGGGTCGCCGGCGTGCCGCTGCTCGACTTCCTGCAGCAGCGCGTGTTCCGCCCGCTCGGGATGACGAGCGTCACCAACACCGACGAGGTGCCCCTCGGCGCCGCCGACCCGGTCCGTTACCTGCGCTACGCCACGGGTCCGCCCCGGCCGGCGCCGAAGGAGGGGAAGGGCTGGCTGTTCGCCGCCGGCGAGCTGGCGATGACGGCTGCGGATCTCGCGAAGTGGGACGTGTCGCTGATCGATCGCACGATCCTCAAGCCGGAGTCGTACCGCTCCCTGGAGACCGAGGTCATGCTGGAGAGCGGCGCCGGGACGTCGTACGGACTCGGGGTGAGGGTCGCGATCGCGGACGGCCGCCGCCTGATCGCGCACGGCGGCGAGGTGTCCGGCTTCTCGGCGCAGAACCGCGTTTTCCCCGATGAGCGCGCCGCCGTCGTGGTCCTGGTCAACCTCGACAGCACCGATGCCGCGGCGCAGATCGCCAACGCGATCGCCACCCTGCTGTTCGCGTCCGGCGGCGCGCAGGACGCCGTCGAGCAGGCGAAGCAGGTGTTCGCCGCCCTCCAGAAGGGGACGATCGACCGCTCCCTGTTCTCCTCCAACGCCAACGCCTACTTCGACGACCGCGCCCTGCGCGACTTCGCCTCGAGCCTCGGCCGCCTGGGCGCGCCGAAGGAGTTCACCCAGGAGTCGCAGCACCAGCGCGGCGGGATGACGGTGCGCCGCTTCAAGGTCGAGTTCCCGAAGCAGACCCTATCGATCACCTCGCTCACCCTGCCCGACGGAAAGCTCGAACAGTTCATCGTCGCGCCGGATTAGGGGTCTTCAGCTCTGAACCGACATCGTGGGAGCAGTTGTGCGGGTGTCGATGGCCGCGAGCCCTCGGTCGTGCCGGACCGGCTTTCCCGTCGGTGTCTCCAGCTCCGGAGTCATGTCCGTCTCGGAGAGAAGCTCCGCGTAGCGTCCGAGCCGCTTGGCATAGAGCCGCCTGTAGAACGCGGGCAGCCTCGTGGTCCGGCCCTCGTGGAAGCTCCGGAACTCCGCGTCGTTTCCGAAGCGTTCGAGCGTGCGCGTCAGTTTCCCGAGAATCCCCTTGAACGCGAACGCACGCAACACGTAGAGGGTCTTGAGCGAGTAGTCGGGCGTGGAGGTGATCCGGGCGCCCAGAAGTTTGTAGGAGTTCGCCGCGGAATAGATCTCGATGAGCTTTGCGTAATACTCCTGCGGGCCGTAGTTCTTCAGCGTCATCACCAGGTAGGGCATGTAATAGAAGGCGAACGGCATCGAAGTCAGAATCCTGCCCTTCGCCAGATAGTCGTCATAGAGCGGCGTGCGCCCATAGGGCGTCGGAATGTTGATGGTCGGCCAGACGTAGGGCACCCGGCGGATGAACTCCGTGGTCATCTCGACCGGGTCATCCCCCTCGTCCACGTCGGTCCCGAAGATGAAATTGGCCTGGATGTTGGGAACGAACTCGTGGATCTCGCCGATCCGCGCGATGACGCCCTCGAGCTTCTCCCGTCCTCCGTTCCGCCCGACACCGGTCTTGTTGGAGTAATCGGTCCACGACTCGATTCCGGGCGCCGTGTAGAAGCAGTTCGTCTCCTTGAGCCGCCGCAGCCGGGGCCCTTTCAGGACGGACAGCGAGCTTTCCATCACGTAAGGATTGCGCTCGTTCTCCGGCAGGCCGGAGATGATATCCATCGTGCGATCGAACTGGACGCCGAAGTTCGGGTCGTGATAGCTGACGTA
This sequence comes from uncultured Acidobacteriota bacterium, assembly GCA_964384905.1. GTDB lineage: Bacteria > Acidobacteriota > Polarisedimenticolia > Gp22-AA2 > Gp22-AA2 > Gp22-AA3. Next base: position 19,371 of record CAYLND010000023.1, on the reverse strand, counting down.
CACCCCCGGGAACCGGCCGGCGATGAATCGGAGATCGGCGCCCAGCCGGTCGCCGGCGATCGAGATGTAGGGTTTGTCCCAGTCGACGCAGAAGTCGCAGTCGTAGGGGCACCCGACGCTCGACAGCAGACCGATGTTGGCGGCATAGGGCGGGCGGCCCTCGGTCAGCGAGGACTTGAGGATGTGGGGCAACCTTTCCTCGACGGTCGGGATCTCCGTCAGCGCCCGGCCGCTGGAGATCACCTGGTTGCGATCGAAGGCCCCGCGGAGGACGTCGTCGATCAGCCCCCTGTCGCAGTCCTGCACCACCAGGTCGAAGAATCTCAGACAATCATTCGGGAAGGAGCGGGCGTGGGGACCCCCGATGACGGTCAGTGCGCCATGACGGCGATGGATTCTGGCCAGGGCACAGGCGGTGGCGCTGGCGTGCGTGTAGGTGGAGACGAACAGGACGTCCAGGTCATGGGGGAGCAGGCTCTCGGGATCCTGTTGTCCGTAGTAGGTCGAGTAGGTCACGTCATGCCCGAGCTGCTGGCACCAGACCGCCACCACCTGCGGCATGATGCTGGCATAGTGCCGCTTGAAGCGCGCGCCGTAGAAGCGAGTGCCCCAGTTCTGCCAGACGGAGTCGCTGATCAGCTCGATCACGCCGACGCGTCGTCTCTTCAAGCGAAGACTCCTGTCGCAGCGCGTCATTATATATACGCGCAGCGTCGGCGGGTGGGGTTTCTCCCGTCGCGCCTCGTCCGGGCTTGACAGTGCCGAGCATCTCCGAATAATGAAGCCCTTGAATCGACCGCTCGGTGCGCTCGGGTGTCCAGGATTTCGCCGCTGATCACCCTCATCGCCGCCGCGCAGATGCTTGCGATGGCGGGCGCGAGCCCCGGCGCCGTCACGCGCCTGGACGGCAGCACGATTGCGCCGGCCGAGATCGACGCGACCATCACGCGCCTGATGCACGCCGCCGAGGTCGAAGGCGTCGGCATCGCACTCTTCAACGAGGGGAAGATCGCCTATCTTCGGGCCTATGGTATCCGGGACAAGGAGAAGCATCTGCCCCTGACCGAAGACTCGGTGATGACCGCGGCGTCCTTCACGAAAGTTGCTTTCGCTTACATGGTGATGCAGCTCGTCGACGAAGGGTCCCTGGACCTTGACAGACCGGTCCAGGAATACCTGCCGAAGCCGCTGCCCGAATACCCGCAGTATCGGGACCTGGCCGACGACTCACGCTACAAGCGACTGACCGCCAGGATCCTGCTCAGTCACACGAGCGGCTTTCCGAACTGGCGCGCGTTCGAGGATGATCGGAAGCTGAAAATCCACTTTGAGCCGGGATCGAGATATGCGTATTCCGGCGAGGGGATCGACCTGCTCCAGCTGGTGGTCGAGACCATAACGAAACAGCCTTTGCAGGAGCTGATGCAGACGCGTGTCTTCGAGCCTTTGCGGATGACGCGCACCAGCATGGTGTGGAAAGAGCGCTTCAACGGCGATTACGCGAACGGCTATGACGAGCATGGACGTTCGCTGGGCCCCGAGCGGCGAAAGACGGCGGATGCCGCCGGATCGATGCAGACGACTCCGCGCGACTTTGCCCGATTCATGGTCGCAGTGATGCAGGGCCGAGGGTTGGCCAAGAAGACCCGAGCCGTCATGCTCAGTCCACAAATCCAGATCGTCTCGAAGCATCAGTTCCCGACGCTGGCGAGCGATACGACGGACGAAAACAGAGCCATTCGTCTCAGTTACGGACTCGGCTGGGGCCTCTATTGGACGAAATACGGGGAAGTGTTCTTCAAGGAGGGGCACGACGAGGGCTGGCGCAACTACACGGCGTGCTTTGACGAGCGCAGGGCGGGAATCGTGATCATGACGAACAGCTCGAACGGCGAAGGGATCTTCAAGGAGATCCTGGAAACGCTGATCGCGGATACATTCACGCCGATCGAATGGGAGGGGTACGCCCCGCGCCGCTGAAAGGCTTCTGACGACGCCGGCGTCGATTCGCTTCCGGCCGGGCGCGACTATCGCTTGTCGGGCGGGAGGCGAAGCAGCCCGGCCCGGTCGACCGGCTCTCCGTCCAGATAGAGTCTGGAGATTTCCTTCAGATTCGCCAGGTCCTCGAGCGGGTTCCGGTCGAGCACGAGGAGGTCCGCACGACTTCCGGCCGCGATCGCGCCGAGCTCCGTCCAGCCGAAGAGCTCACGAAAGTTGCCGGTCGCAGCCGCGAGCGCCTGCCGCGGCGTCAGGCCGATGCGGGCGAGCAGCTCCAGCTCCGTGTGGAGTGAGATCCCCGGCATCGTCCCGAACGCGCTGGTCCCGCTGCCCGCAAGGTACCTCGCGCCCGCCTGCCGATAGCGTGTCTCGATTCGAAGAAGCGCCGCCGGGAGCGCGGCCGGCGCGTAATCGGCCGTGATGCGCGGCTCCGGACGGCGATCGCCCGTCGCAGGATCGGCCGGCAGATGGATCGTAGCAGGATCGAGAATCGAAGCCGCCGGCTCCTTCCAGAGATTCCGATGCCCCGGCAGATCGAGGTATTCGAGGGAGAGCGTGGGGATCAGCCCGACGCGGGCCCGGCCCAGAACCGGCGCGTAACGGCCGAGAGCGGCGTCGTCCGCCGGCAGGCGGGTGAGGTAGTCGTAGTACGTCGCCTTCGGCGGGCCGAACGGATCCGCCGCGACCGCCGCGCGCATCTCGGCGGGAGCGAGCTCGAGCGAATAGCGGCTCGTGTGGACGAACGCCTGGATGCCGGCGTCGATCGCGGCAGGATAGGGCGTCCGGCCGAGCTCCCCGATCGTCGCGATCCCGAGCGTCTTCGCCCTTTGGACCAGCGTCCGAACGAGGTCCGGCGGGACCGGATAGTAGACGAGCGCGACCTTGATTCCTCGCTTGACCGCCGCCTGGAGGTCCGCCACCGATTCGACCGCTTCGAGCGCATAGATGTGAGGCGAGGGACGGGCGTCGAGCTCCCTCGCCGCTCGTCTTCGACGCCTACGATCGACATCACGCCCATGTAGACGTAGGCGTTCGCCTGCGCCTGGCTGTTCAAACCGCCGAAACCGTCGATGAGGCCCGGAATCACGAACTTCCCGGCGACATCGACGCGCTCGGCACCTTCGGGAATCGTGATGCTGGCGTGCGGCCCGGCGGCGACGATCCGCTCGCCGCGGAGGAGCACGACGGAATCGGGAATGTCGCGGGCGGAGCTGCCGAAATTCGAGAGGTCGAGAAGCGTACCGCCGACGAGCGCGACGGTCCGCCGCTCGGCAGCCGGCAGATTCGGGGAAAGAAGAAGAGCGAAGGCGAAGACGCTCCAGTGCCGCCTCATCAGGTGCCGACCGCTCCCGGGAGGTTGGTGAGAACGTGAACGATCAGTCCGGGCCAAAGGCTCCGGGAATCCGCCCTGAGGAGTCCCAGCACGAGCCCCAGCGGCAGGGCGAAGCCAACCTGCAGCAGGGCGCCCGGGGTGAGCTGGAATCCGTGCAGCTGAAGGTGATGGAGGCCGAAGAGAATCGTCGTCACCACGATCGGAGGACCCGAGGCGACGTCGACCAGGCTCCGCTCCACCAGCTCGAATACGGCCCCTCGGAAGAGCAGCTCCTCCTGCAGAGGGCCAAAGAGCAGGAAGCCCGTGAGCTGCGCAGGGGTATGACCGAGCCGGTATCGAATCCAATGGCCGGCCCCGAGCGCGGCGACAGCCGACCCTGAGAGCCAGAAAGCAAGCCAGACCGTGCTGACACGACCGACACGGCGCCAGCTCGTGTCGGGAAGCGGGAGCCCGAATGGGCGAGCGGGGCGTATGGCGACGTAGACGCCGAGGCAGACAAGGAACGACACGATGCAGCTGTCGGGCAGCCAGTCCCATCTCGGGGCAAGGGCGGATGCGGCGCGATTGACCGTGGTCACGAGCGCAAGAGACAGGAGGCTCAGTGTCACCAGAGCCGATCGAGACCGGACCGTAGGCTCGCTGTTCCCCATCGACCTTCCTCCCCGGAAGATCCTGCACGGCTCAGGGCGCCAGCATAGCCATCTGCTTCTTGTTCGACAATCCTCGGGAGTTTCGGGGTACTCTGAATCTGCGATGGCTCGATCCGACCGGCCCTCTCGGGTCGTCGTCCCCCTGACGGCCGCCGTGCTCGTCGCGGCCTGCGTCGTCCTCTTTCTGTACCTCCGGGGTCGGCCGGATCACACCGAAGGCCCCAGGGAGGCGCCGGCGGCCCGCGAACTGGATCTCGGAGGGGGCCCGTCAGGAGCGGGAAACTCCGTCCCCGTGCTTTCTTCGCCCGCCGCGCTGCAGGAGGTGACGCTCGTTTTCGTGGTGCCGGTCAACCCCGGCGCGCTCTACGAGGTCGAGGTCCAGGGTCCCGATGAACAGCCGCTGATCAGGTACGAGCGCGGGCCGTTGCCGCTGGACGACCAGGGCGGCGCGAGGGTCAGCATCCCGACCTCGCACTTCGAGAAGCCCGGCGCATACCGCCTCCTGGTGCGGGAGTTCTCGCCGGATGGAGGGGTCCGGGAGTACCGCTACCCCTTCCGCGTCACTCTTCCCACTTCGGGGTGATGCCTGTGATCGGACAGCCCGACTCTCCAGGCCGCACAAAGCGATTCGCCGCCGCATTCGCCGTCGCCGCCGCTTCGGACTTCCTCTCGGCGTGGACGGAGCTCGTTCTGCCACTCCAGTGGGCGCTCGATCTCCTGACCGCCGGGCTCCTGTTTCTGATTCTGGGCCGGCAGTGGCTGATCCTGCCCGGCCTGATCGCCGAGGCGATCCCCGGCATCGCGATGTTCCCGTCATGGCTGCTCGTGGTCGCGTCGATTGTTTTCTGGGGAACGGTCGGCCCATCGGCTCGCCATCCGCCACGGTCTTGAGATCGGCGCGAGCGATTTTGCGGCACGAACCAGGGCCTCCATCGCCGGATCATTGACGCGCAGGGCGCCCCGAACAAACGCTCTTGCCCGACGCTTGCGCGGTTCCTACATTCTCTCTATCGATCCGTCGCGGGACCCCCTGCCACTGGCCCGCTCTCACGGCTCGACAGAAGGGAGGATACGATGCGGCTCAGTTTTCGGAGGTCTTCACGACCGACGCGCCACGCAGAGTCTGTCCGTGCCCTGGCTCTCGTCGCGGCCGGCGCGATCGTCATCGCCGGCGGCGTCTCGACCGCCTGCGTCTCGACCAGCCAGTACTCTCAGCTCGAGCAGGAGCGCGACGCACTGGCGGCGCGCAACAGCGAGCTCACGACCGAAAAGAGCGCCCTCGAGGCGAAGATGGCGACCCTGCAGACGCAGGGAGAGGAGCTCGATTCGAAGCTGCACGAGCGCGAGGACGAGACCCGCAAGCTGCAGGAGACCTACGACGGCCTCAAGAAGAGCCTCGAAAAGGAGCTGAAGGCGGGGCAGATCGAGGTCGAGCAGCTGCGCGACGGCCTGCGGGTGAACGTGGCGCAGGACATCCTGTTCGACTCGGGCTCCGCCGCGCTCGACAAGAACGGCACGTCGGTGCTGGGCAAGGTCGCGACCCAGCTCAAGAAATCGTCGCACCAGATCCTGGTGATCGGACACACGGACAACAAGCCGATCCGACCGGCGCTGGCGAAGCAGTACCCGTCGAATTGGGAGCTGGCCGGCGCCCGCGCGGCGAGCGTCGTCCGGCTCTTCGCCCAGTCGGGGCTCTCGAGCAAGCGCATGCGCGCCGTCTCGGTGGCCGACTCCCAGCCGGTCGCGTCGAACAGCACAGAGGAAGGTCGAGCCAGGAACCGGCGCATCGAGATCCGCCTGCGCCCGGTCACGCCCGAGGGTTGAACCGCGGGACTCTACCTGTCCCGAGCGACCACACCCTTCAGATCGGTGTGCGCTCTGGCGGTGAGGCCCGAGGTCGGGCAGCACGAATCGAGCCGCTAGAGCAGCGACTCGGCCTCTGCACGCTCGCCGGCGGAAAGGTGGGCGAAGAACAGGCCGTACAGCGTCACGTCGAGCGAGCCGTGCGTCGGGACCTCCTTCAGGCAACGCTCGAAGCTCTTCTTCGCGGATGGCAGGTCTCCCATCTTGAGACTGTTCCATCCGATCAGGGTGAGGGCCTCGGCCAGCACCTCCGGCCGGGAGCGTACTTCCTTCGTCGCAAGAGCCTTCTCGAGGAACACCGTGCTGGCTTGAAAGAGCTTCATCTTCTGATAGGCGATCCCGATCTGCCGGAGCGCCTCCAGATCGTGGCGATCGGCATCGAGCCGCGCCTGCCACGGCTTCACTTCCGAGAAGTCACCGGGCATGGCCTTGAGGAGCGTCAGATACTCATCGGGATCGCCGAATCCTTCCCGCCGCGCGAGCTCCGTCCCCCAGGGGTCGCTGAGAACGAGGGTCGGCAAGGCCTGAGTTCGGTATCGCTGCGCGATCTCGGGATAATGGTCGACGTTGATCTTGAGGCAGACGAACTTGCCCGACAGCTCCACGACGTCAGCCCTGGACCAGAAGCTGGCCTCCATTTCCCTGCAGGGCCCGCACCAGGACGCCCAGAAGTCGAGGAGAACGGGCTTCCCTCCCTGGCGCCCGAGATCCATCGCCTGGGGCAGGCTGTTGCGCCATTCGATCGCCGGCGGGGCAGGAGATGGCTCCGCGGACCACGCCAGGGCCGTGCAGAGCAGGAGCGCGGGCGCCACGATGATCGTTCGAGAAGCGCCGGGCTCGACGCGCGTTGTGGGCCGGATCGTCACGGTTGCCCTTCTATCTACCGCCACCGGGTGGATCTGTCAACAGGATCATGTGCGTTCGGCTCACTCCCTCTCGAAGGTGAGTCGGGCGATCTCGGCCGGCTCGCCCTTCAGCCCTGTGAGCTCGATGTCGAGCGCGGTCGGCTGGTCGGTCTGGAACGAGAAGCGCCTTTCGCCGACAGCGACTATCTCACCGGTGAGGGACCCGTACAGACGAATGCCGACCGGCGAGCCCGAGGATTCGACAGCTCCGATCCAGCGGCCGGACGAGAACGGCAGTCCCCGGTAGACCGTTCGTCCCCCCGGCGGCAGCGTGGTGACCAGTTGCCCGCCCGGATCGAGGCGCGCGGCAGTGTCGGCCCCCGTCGACAAGAGAAACCCGGGGACGACGACGCGCGAAGCAGAGCGCTCGACGCCGATCCGACCGCGCTCCTTGCGAGCCCAGATCCGCGAGCGGAACGTGTAGGGGACCCGACCCTCGAAGGTGATGAGCGCGTACTCGAGCCGGAAGCGCGGGTCGGTCGCCATCTGGAATCCGCTCAGGGAGCAGGGCGTATCCCTCCCGGCAGGGCTGCAAAACACGACCAGGTCCGGCAGGAGCGAGAGAACGTACGCACCGTCGCCGAGCTCGTGGCCGAGCGAGCCCCTCCCGAACCAGGGAGGCCGTGTGCGGGCGATGTGGCGGTCGTTGAGCCCCAGCATGTCGAGCGCCGGAAGGTCGGAGAAGTACGGCAGGCAGCCCGCCGAGTCGACAGCCATGAGCGGCTTTTGCGCGCCGAACGCGTGCTTCAGGAGAAGCCCGATCACTTCGCCGTCCCACTCCCAGCGCTCGCGCAGAGCCCTCCGGTCCTCCGGATCCCGCCATTGCTGGACGAGAAGAAAACCGAGCAGCAGAGCGGTCGTGAACCACAGGACCCATTTCGGTGCAGCGAGGCGCCGCAGCAACCAGGCCAGGCCCTGCGCCGCGAGGAGGGCAGCGATGACGACGACGATGATCAGATGTCGCCATGCCGGGAAAATATCCCCCCCGATGGCCGCGACATAGGCGCTCCACAACAGAAGCGGTGCGGCGAGCAAGATGGCCCGCCGGCGAAACGTGACGTCGCCGACGCCGGCGAAGAGTCCCACGGCCGCCAGAGCCAGGAGCCCCCCGAGCGACCAGGCTCCTTCGCCCAGATAGCGGAGCCCCTCCGCCAGGCGCTGTGGGGTGAAGACGAGCTTGACGTACGCCGTGTTCGGGAGCCATTCGCCGTAATAGACGAGCCGGAGCGCGAGCTGCCCGATGCAGGCGAAGAGAGATGGAATGGCCAAAGCCACTGTCGTCAGGATCGAGGCGCCGCCGAGGCCTCTGGCCAGGGCGATTCCGACGCAGACGGCGACAGTGAAGAGAACCCCGTCAGGTCGGGTCAGACACGCGAGGGCAAGGAGCACACCCGGCACCATGAGGTGGGTGAGCCCGACGTCCTCCCTCTCGATGAGTGGATAGCAGAGAACGAGCGCCCAGGCGACAAGTGCCGCGAGGAGCGGCTGCTCCATGCCACCGATCGCCCAGACAGCGATGGGGGCGCACAACGCGACTCCGAGCGAAGAGGCGAGAGCGGGCAGTGCCTCGCCGATGCTTCGCGGCACGCTGGCGTAAACGATGGCGCCGATCGTCGCCGCCATTCCCAGCACGCCCAGGACCCGGGCCGCGCAAATCGGATCGATCCCGAGCGCGTGCGCCGCGGCGACACAAAGGACCCAGAGGAGGTTCGAGTACCCCTCGACGCGCTCTCCGTCGGTCCAGGTAAGACCCTTCCCCTGCACCAGTCGCTCGGCGTATCTGAGCGAGATCAGGGCATCGTCGGCGATGAAAGGCAGGTAGCGCCAGGCGTGCACGGTCAGGACAAGAATGGCCGCCAGCGCGACCAGGAGCCCCGCGCCCCATGCGAATCGGGCGCGGCCTACCGGCGCGCCGGGCAACGAGCAATCCTGCGCGTCACGTCGGCTCATAGGAAGAACAGGCTGCATGGTATTCCCGGTCACGGGTCATCCGTCAACTGGAAGGAGTGGTGGAGGTGGGTGAAGCGCGAGGCTTTATCTGACGGAATGCGCAACGGCAGACGGCTGAGGGTGATGGGAAGCGCGCGCATAATACTCGGGATAGTTCGCTTCGTTCATATCCGAATGCTCCGGCGTGTGACATTCGAAGCAGGCCTGCGGCGGCGGCTGCCGGACGATGTTCTGGGCCGTCGGGTTCAACACGTGGAGGCTTCCGGGCCCGTGACACATCTCACACTGCACATGCCGCAGCGCTTCCCCAGGGTCTCCCACGTGGTAGCCGGAGGGATAGCCGAATCCCGTGACATGACATCCGACGCAACGGGGTGCATAGTTCCGGTGTCGCGCCAGGAGGACCGAAAAGGCCGCTCCATGGGGCGACTCCGGCCAGGCCTGGGCTTCATCAGCGTGGCAGCGCGCACACCAGCTCCCACCGACGTAATCGCTCTTCAGCAAGGCGGGAAGGACCTGCGCCACGGGAATCATGCGGCCCGCCAAAGACTGATTGGTTTTCATCGAGTCGTAGAAACTGGCAAGACGTTCTCGAAACGGCCTGTAGTCGGGCACGTCCTCCGCGAGCATGTGCTGCTCGAGCCCCATCTCCACGATGCGGTTGTTCTTGTCGATGCCCAGCCGCAGGTCCTCGAGCCATTTGCCTTCCGCCGTGCTGAAATAGACAAGTCGCCCTCGGTAGAATCCATACAGATGGAACTCGTCGCCCGTTTCGAACGCGAAGACGCCGTCGGTGGCCGCCTTCGCTGCCTCCGTGCTGAGCACTGCGTCGACCTCCGGGATGCGCTCCACGATGCTCCGGATCAGTGTGGGACTCAGTGCGCCCATCGCAACGACCAGATTCGACCGGGCGCGCACGCGTCGCGCCGCCTGGGCGAGCGCGTCGAGCGGGTCGCGAACCTGCAGGCCGGCCAGATGCTCCTCATAATACCGCTGGAGACTCTCCGCGTAGTCCGACGGGTCGAGCACGCTGATCCAGGCTATCCGCAATCGGCCTACCCGCGAGAGCCTGCTCGGCGCCCCGACAGGTCGACCCATGAATTCGAGGTTGGAATTGACGTACGGGATCGGCAGACCACCCACGATCTCGATGAACGCCTTCGGTCCCCGGAGCATCTCGGCGTCGCCGATGGCCGCCGCGGCATAGTTCTCGCGGGACATGAGCTCCAGTCCGAGCCTGGTCTCTCCGAGCGACACATCGTCAAGGCGTGGCTCGCTCGAGTCGGCTACGAAGCTGTTTCCGAGGTCGATCAGGACGACCGGATCACCACGCGACACGAGACGCCGTCTGACGGTCTCCCGCCGCGCGATGCCGCCCGTCTGACGTGCGACGCACCCGCAGACCTCGAGCATCCCACGCGTTTCGCCGGTGACCAACAAGGCGAGATGTCCCGAAGCGGTCCCGACCGAGCTCGGATCGGGCGCGAGCGTCAAGGTGATGGGCGAGATTCGGGTCGCCCGTGCGATCCATTCCGCCGGGATGGACGATTTGGAGTAGGCGATTCTTTCGAGGAGATCCCACCCTCCGCCACCCATCCGCGCGAGGGTCGCGAGAGGCTCCAGATCGGTGGTGTCGCGGAGAACGGATCGCGCGAGAATGCTGGCCGCTCCGCCATTCCCGTCCGCGGATCCGGCCAGCATGCTATCCGCGATCGCCAGAATGAATGCCCCTTTGGCGGTACGCTTTCGTGTCGCGACCGGATCATCGATCGGCGAATCTCTTCGAAGCGAAACGAAATCCTGCCGTGCTCCTCGTGCCCGACGGAGCCATTCCGCGACCGCTGGTCGCCCCCCCGCGGCTTCGGCGGCAGCCACGCCGACGAAGGATGGGAGCGCCTCGTCAAGCCACGCACCGGCCGCCTTCGCCCGAAGCGGCGAAGACCGGAAGGAGGTCCACGCCCGTGCCATGGTGCTGACGAGGTCGACGATCTCTATGGGGCCCGTTGCAGACATCTCGCTCCCCTGTCCGCCGGAGGAGGGCGAAACCTGGATCATCGAGCCGTCGGCTGGCGTTGGCTGTACGACGATGCTGTAATCGTGACCCAGCGAGCCCATCGTGCTGCTCAAGTACACGAACGCCTTCCGCGCCGCTTCGAAGACCTCCGACTGGAGGCCTTCTGGAAGATCGCTCCTGGCGAAGAGACGGAGAGTGTCGCCCGAGATTCGCGCAGTCTTCTCGGAGAAGGCGCCCAGGCCGAAGATTCCTTCTACCATCTCGGCCGCTCCTCTCCCGACGCCCGTTCGACGGATCGCCTGTTCGCCCTCGGTCAGGGTCCCGTAGGTCTTCCATCCAGGCGGCAGCCGAAAAGTCAGCCGGACATCGGAGATCGAATCGTACCAGGAGGGGAGAAGGAACAGATTTCGACCCGAGAGGAGCGCCCCTCGAGCGTCGAGATAACCGAAACGGGTGCCATGGCTCCCCTGGACCAGGCTTCCAACCCAGGCGCCTGGCTGCACGCGATATGCGTACGTGAACTTTCTCAGACCTCGGAGTGTGACGACCCGCTCGGTAAACCCCCTGGTGGCTGATCCAATCCCTGCATCCGGCCGCGCAATCCATGGCAGGTCGTGACCTGCCGGACCCGACACGCGGAACACGCTTGGTCGCAGGAGGTCATCCTGGACCATCTCTTTGATGACGCACGACTCGGCTGCCGGAGCGTTCACCAGGCAGGTGACGTCGAGCGCGGATCGCTCCGCGTCGGTCAAGTCGACCTGGCATTCAATCGACGTGGGACGGACACACCCGGGGGTGAGCAAGGCTAGAGCGAGGGCAAGCACGCTGAAGGACAGAGAGGCCCGGCCACCCCTCAATTGTGGCCGGACCCCTCGCGAACTCAGTGACAGTCGTCGTTGTGAAACGCACCCGGCGGACATGGCCCAACCATGCAGTGGGTGGCACAGCATGGACTAAACCCGATCTGACACTTGCCGCACTGCACGCAGGGGCCGGTCACCGGCGTCGGCTGCACCTCCACGACTTGCTGCAGGCTCGGCTCGCCCGTGGTGACGCTGCCAGCCGAAACTCGGTTGGATAGAGCCACCAATGGCAAAAGCAACGCAACGCCCAGTAAAATGAAGAGGAGACGACGTCTCACGGCTCAGTCACCCCCTTTCGACCTCAGGCAGAGTCCACAACTTACGTGGGAATCGAAGGAGCAAAGCAACAGGAGGCAATGGCGAATCGTGATTGAAGAGTACGCTGCTGTTCACGCCTGGTCAAGAAGGAATCCGACCTGCTCCGGAGGCTCACGATGCCAAAGCCTGCGCGGTTTCCAACCGAAGATCGCAGCAGAGCGTCCTGTCTGCGGTATTTCTTCACGATGAGAGCCTCGAAGATTGGTCCTACCGGGATGTTTTGAAAGAATGACAAGTCTATCTCTCTTCAATTCCTTGCCGCTCCAGCCAAATCAGGCCCCGGCGCTCAACAACCACTGGCTGGCGCGCATTATCCCGAAGAAGAGCCGCTTGTGCTCAGGATCTCGGGGACGGTGCACAGGAGGCTGAGCGCTTCAGGGGAAGGTCACGACGGCGTTGTCGACAGGCAATTCCTGACGATGAACAGTGGGGGCCTCCTGGCTCCTGGGCCTCCAGGCCTGACCGGATCCCAGCATGTCCGGGCCGGCGCTCACGCCAAGCTGAGTGAATCCATCGATCTCATAAGGGAGCCCCTCGGCTCCCAACGGTGAGTTGGCGTCCATGAGATGGAAATGCAGATGAGGCGCATCGGAGTTGCCCGAATTGCCGAGTCGCGCGAGCACCTGTCCTGCCTTCACTCTGTCACCGACCCTCACGCGCAGACGGCCCGGCTGAAGATGCGCATAGAGGGCGAAGCGCTCGTGGCCGAGATCGAGGACCAGATAGTTGCCGACGACGTTCTCCAAAGTGATGTTGCGGCTGCTCGCTTCGTTGCTGCCCGCGTTTTCGGGAAGGCCGTCCTTCAGGTCCGAGATCCGCCCGTCCGCCACTGCGAGCACCTCCGCAGCGTAGCCGTAGAAACTGGCATTCGACTTTGGATCACCGTGGAACAAACGTCCGTCGGGACCGAGACGCATCCAATCGATGGCGAAGCGCTGGGCGATCCTCTCCTTGCCGTCAACAGCGACGAGCGCGCGGCGATGATCGTCGCCACCGATCGAATTGAAGGCGATCCATGCGGATCCGCTCAACGGGGAACGCAGCACGGAGACCGGCTCTCGGACGACAGCAACAGCGGAAGTGTTGATCGTGCTCTCGATGGTGCCGCCGCTTCCATCTTTTTTCCGCGGGATGGACAGCGCGAGCCGGTGGCGGAGCTGCGTCGGCGGTCGGGCGCCGCTTTGCAGCGTCAAGTCGAGAAAGATCACGACACTACGCCCTCCGCCAATCGCTTGCCGTTGGCCACCGCTGTCGGCCTCTCCAACGACCATGAGCAGCCTCTCCAACTCCTCACCACGATAGCTGGCCAGGGGCGCGCGTTCATCGTCGCCGAAGACGTCAAGCGCGTTGAGCGTGATCGAGCTCGCGCTGAAGTTGGTGAGGTGAAGCTCGTAAAGGAGGTGGGTCCGACCACCCGCCATGACAGCCTGGGGCGGCGGGCCGGCGATGATGTGAACGGGAAACGCAGAATGGTCTTGCGCTTGCCCTCGGATGGGAATGAGTACGCTGACGACCATCGCTGCGAACAGGCTGACTCGGCAGAGAATCGCCATCTCAGGGAACGGGCCGCAGTTTCTCGAGAAGGGCAACCCAGCGCCGATCCGAATGGAGCGGGTCGCAGAGGTGGTCCTGCGAAATCAAGGCGAGCAACGGGTCGCCTTGCTCGATCGACTTGTCCAGGTACTCGAAGGCTCGATCCCTGTCGCCGAGACCCGTATAGGCGAGCGCAATCGCATAACAGCGCCTGAATCCGCCGGCGGCCGGTGGCGCCTTCAGCTTCTCCAGGAGATGGAGGGCCAGGTCCCTTCGGCCCGAGGCCACGTAACCGTAAGCGAGGGCGCCCCGGGTCCAGGAATCGCCCTCGAAGATCCTGTCCGCCTCGCGTAACTCGGCGATCGCCTCGTCGTATTTCGATTTCAGAATCAATGCTTGTCCGAGGAGCAGGTGGCCGATCCCGAGATTCGCGTTCAGCTCGATCGTCTTGGAAAGCGATTCAATGGCCCGGTCGTACTTGGCATGTCTCAGCCGATTCCATCCCACCTGCGCGTTGGCGAAGGGTGACAGCGGATCGAGCGTAAGCGCTCTTTCGATCTCCGCGAATCCCCGATCCCACTGACCCCGGTAGTTCAGCAGGGCGCCGTACCAGTAATGCGCTGGCGGATAATTGGGGGCCAGCTCCATGGCGCGACGGAATTCGCGTTCTGCTCCGTCCAGATCCCGCTCGTACTGCCATCGGAGGTATCCAAGGGAAGCGTGCGCCTCACCCAGCGCCGGATCCAGCTCCAGCGCCCGGGTGGCGGCTGCCTTCGCCCTGGGGAGCGCCTCGCGCGGATCGAGGTAACCGTAAAACCCGAGCAGGCTGTACGAGTCGGCGAGGCCCGCATGGGCCAGCGCGTACTGTGGATCCGCTGCCAGGGCCTGATTGAAATTCTCCACGGCCTTCAGAAGCGCCCTGCCCCGCTGGTTCCAGAAGTAGCGCCCCTTCAGGTAGGATTGGTACGCTTGGATGCTCTCGGTCGGATGCCTCGCGAGCCTCGTTCTGTCCTCCCCCGTCAGTTTCAGCCGCAGGTTGTCGGAGATCTGCCTGGCGATCTCCTCCTGCACGGACAGGATCTCTGAGGATCTCCTGTCGTATTGCCCGCCCCAGAGGTGGCTGTTGTCGCGCACACCCACAAGCTCCGCGCTGATCGACAGGCTGTCGCCGCGCTGCATCACGCGCCCCGTAAGGACGGCCCGCACCTTCAAGACTCGACCGACCTCCTGGGCGTCCGTGTCGCGCCCTTTATAGTGGAACACGGAATTACGGGACATCACGGTCAGGTTCGGGAGCTGCGACAGGCTGTTGATGAGACTTTCGGCGATGCCGTCACTGAGATATTCCATGTCAGGGTCGTGGCTCGCATTGACGAACGGCAGAACCGCGATCGAATCGATGGCGGCGCCCCGTGGGTGCCACACGTACAGCGCCGCGCTGAGGGCGGTCGCCAATGCGGCCACGCCGGCGACCCAGCCGGCGGCGCGCACGACGGCATGCCGTGGCGATCGTGGCGAGCTCCTTCCGGCCGCTCCCAAGGCGAGGCCCCCCGAGATTGTCTCAAGATCGAACGCCAGATCGTGCGCCGAGTGATACCTTCGGGCCGGGTCCTTCTCCATGCAGTGCCGCACGATTCGATCGAGGGCGGGAGCCACGGGGCCGGTGACGGACGCGAGGTCGGGCGGGTCCTTGCTGAGGATCGCGGTGATGGTGTCGGCCGGCGTGCCGGATCGGAACGCGTGCCGGCCCGTCAGCATCTCGAAGAGGATCGCCCCGAAGGAGAAGATGTCCGACCGGCCGTCGGCAACCTGCCCCCGGAGCTGCTCGGGCGACATGTAGCCGAGTGTGCCCAGCACCACACCCGGATCGGTGCCGGCCTGCAGCGTGGGAATATTGGTGTGCGCCGACGCCGCAATGGCCGGCTCCATCAGCTTCGCGAGCCCGAAATCGAGAATCTTCACCCGGCCATCCTTCGTGACGAAGATGTTTTCGGGTTTCAGATCGCGATGAACGATCCCCCGTGAGTGGGCCGCGTCCAGTCCGTGGGCGATCTGCAGCGCCTGTCCGACCGCCTTCGGATAGGGGATGGGACCTTCGGCGAGCCGCTCCCGCAGCGTCTTCCCCTCCAGAAGCTCGGAGACGATGTAGCTGACGTTGTCCTGCTCGCCGACGTCGTAGATGGTCAGGATGTTGGCGTGATTGAGCGCCCCCGCCACCTGGGCCTCCTGCCGCAAACGCCTGAGGCGCTCCGGGTCGGAGGAGAATTGGTCGGGAAGGACCTTGATTGCCACGTCGCGCCGCAGTCTTTCATCCCGGGCGCGGTACACCTCTCCCATGCCGCCCGCGCCGAGCGGAGCGAGGATCTCGTAGGGACCAAGGCGGCTGCCGGCGGCGAGAGTCACTGGCTGTCCACCGGGGAGCGACTGTCAGGTGTCACGTCGTAGACGAAGAAGCTCCAGGTCCAGCTGGCTCCGAGCAGGAATGTCAGGGTGAGAAGCTCCATAGGGGGAGACATGTTCCAAGATTCGATCTGCCTTGACTTCCCGCCCCACCTCAGCCCGCAGACCCTGACGCAAGCGGAGCAGCGAGCAATGTTGCGCGCCACGCGCCCAAATCTCCGGGATCACCTTAGCTACTCCCTGGCCCTCGGGACCCGGCTCAGGCAGGCCGAGATCGTAGGACTGAATGTCGGGGATGTCTATACCCGGGATGGGAGAGGGGAATCAGTTCCAGCTTAGACCCGAGATCTACTTCAGTCCGGAGCACATCCGGCTGATTCGTCGGACGTCCCGGGAGAACCCGCTCTGGTGAGCGCCTGGCATCTGCCCGGAGCTCCTGCTCCTTGGCTTGAATGTCGCCGAAGCGACCGTAGCGAAGTACCTGGACGGCGAGGCCGCTGGGTTTTACAATCGTCGCATCAGGACCCACGCAGCCGCGGAGAAGAGGAGCACGATTAGGATCAACAGTCCGGGCACTGATAGCGCGGGGGCGCTGGCTACCTCCACACCCACGACACTGGCCTCAGTGCTACTTGGCAGGTCTACCGCGTCGCCATCCCTTTCGACGGTGAACTTGTGGTAGCTTCCGATTTGTAGAGTGCCGAAGGCGAAAGGTCCACCGCCCTGGAAATCGTGGAATGGAACAGTGGGTGGAACGCTGATGGCCGCCTGCATGGATTGCGCAATTGGGTGCACACGGTCGAAAGGACACAGATTGTCGAACGACGAGTAGTCCACCTTCGCCAAACTGATGTTCTTGGCTGCACCTCCCAGATTGTCGTAAAACCCATCCACGAGCGATCCAAAAGTGTGCGGAGGGCCAACAATCCCCTGCGCCGTGAAGTCGTAACAGGCGAAAAGCTCGATGGTCTTTGCGGGCAGAGTCAGGTCGCCGAGTGGAACGCTTGCAATTGCGCTGGTGAAGATGAGTCGGCGGCCGGGCAATGACTTTGGGGGAGGGGTCACGAAGGCCTCGCCGATCAGGGTGCCCGTGAGAGTCGCCGTGCCACACGTTGCGGTGACGCCGGCCCAAATGACGTTGTTGGCTGGATTTAGGTCGCCGCCTTGGTTCTCGAAAACAGTGATCGGTGCTTGTATGAGGTTTCCGTTGCAGGCGATAGCCCACCGAATGTTCCCCTGCGCCGACGCGTTCCAGGAGAAGCCGATCGTGAAGAGAAACGCAAGAATTACATCCCGCACCGGCAAACATCGCATTGTCCTTCGTTGGATAAGGCTTTCGGGCTGATTCTGGTCGGCATCGCAGGAGCGTATGGGGGCCATGAACAGTACTCCTTTCAGTTAGCAAAAAACGATCGACAAGCCGCGGGTCGGCAGAGCCCGACAGCCATAATGAGCCTCCTGTTCAGATGTGGTCCGAGAGCGATGTCACGCGCAAGATCCCCATCAATACGACTTCATTCTCCTGCGAGTCGGGGAGTAATCGGCGTAGGCAAGGCGGCCGCACCGGATGTGCTTTGCACCTGGGTTGAATCGTTTGAAAGCCATCGCTTCCGGCGAGTGGGAAGATGGCACAATCGTACCCCGACCATGGCCGACATCCACGGACTCGAGTACAGCTACACAAGAGGCAGTCTGGCAACTCTGGTGCTTTATCTACTGTCAAATGCACCAGACGTCAACACAAATCTTGACAGCGAAGGCGACCTCTTTGGTCGTCACCCTGAGACAACGCAGCGGGTACAGCTGCCATTGACCTATCGCACAACCCGGCGCGTCATCTCATCGGGAGCCTTCGCGCGGCCTGCTCCTCGCGCCTATCCGCCCCGATAAACTGCCGGTCGAAGAAACCGTCCCTTCTTGCTGTTCGGAATTCTCTATGGTTGCGATAGATCACCCGGGCGTACCACGCGGCGTAATCGAGGACACGAGTCCACTTGGCTTCGTGAGCATATTCGATGAGCAGCTCCGGGCTCGCTGCACCCCTCCGCCCGGCGGCCCTGAGCTGGGCCCAGGCGACAAGCCCTCCCATGGTTCGTACGGAGCGGTCGAGTGCCCGCCGCCCGAGGTTCCGGAGCAGCAGGCGGTCCTCGCGCGGCTGCAGCTCACGGAGGACGTAGGATTGTCGTCCGACCGTGACCGCGCGCAGCAAAGCCGGAGATGCCGCCTGCATGTGCGTCTGGGCCCAAACCACTCGTTCGGCTTCGCTCACCCAAGAAACGCGTCGCACGAGGCTCGCTGCGGCCATTGCCGAGCTGTGGGCCGCCTTCAGGTCGATGAGACGATGCCCATCCGGCGGACCCTTGCCCTCGACCAGCACGACGTACCGCTCGACGCCCAGACTGCCTGTCCCAGCGACCCGCCGCGCGACGTCGACGACCCGGAACGAGGCTTGTTCGGTCTTCCGTGCCGCCCGGCGCGCCAGGCTGGCTGCCCACGCCCTCTCTGGCCTGGTCGCGGGCAGGGCGTATTCCCCGTCCGTTCGAATCCGTCGACGCCCGCTGCGCCTCGTCTCGGTCCGCTTGCGCAGGAGAGCGATCCGCGTTCGCTGGGCCACATCTTTCAGGAGTTTCCGCACTTCTCCCTCCGCGGAGTCCCGCTCTACCCAGCGGATTCGTCCATCGCGCAGCGCGGCAGCGTAGGCGTCGAGAAACGCTGCGCACAACGCACGGCCTTCGTGGGCGGAGAGCGACGTTTCCCTCGCCGCGACAAGGACGCTGCAGGCGCAGCGGACTGGGTCGCGGATACAGGGAGCCAGGGCGGCTTCATCGAAGTCGTTGATGTCGAAATACTCCAGCCGATTGTCGCCTTTGAAGGCGCCGAAGTTTTCCAGGTGCAGGTCCCCGGTGCTCCAGGCAAGAGGTGTGACATCCAGCGGATGTCCCGCCGGCCAGTCCTCCCAGAACAGGTGACACGTCCCCCGGAGGAATGCCAGCGGGCTCTTCGCCATCGCCTTGTATTTCAGGCGCAGGTGCTCGGGATCGCGACCTTCGTTGAACGCCAGAATCCGGTCGGGGGCTGAGTCCA
This sequence comes from uncultured Acidobacteriota bacterium, assembly GCA_964384905.1. Taxonomy (GTDB): domain Bacteria; phylum Acidobacteriota; class Polarisedimenticolia; order Gp22-AA2; family Gp22-AA2; genus Gp22-AA3. The sequence goes on along the minus strand of CAYLND010000023.1, from coordinate 457 downwards.
GGGGTCTACCCGATCGCTTCACCTGGCACCCGTCTGCTCGACCCTCAATTCTGTTTGGGATCGACACCGAAATCGTACAGAGTGTACCCACGGACTACGAAGAAATACTCGCCGGCGGGCAAGGGGTCTACAGGAGTCACCCTGTACGTCTTGTAGTAGTTCGCCATCGGTCCCTCTCCGCCCGGCAATGCCGAGATTTGCACCGCTACAAGCTTTTCCTTCGGGATCCCCGATGAACCACCGAACATCCCCCCGTGAGCCACTTCGATCTCTCTCCTATCAGCCTTGATGTTCGGTAGGGCAATCGCGACTACTCCTGATGGCTCTTCGTTGGCAGAAAGCCCCACCTCGAACTCTGGCCTCGGATTGGTGACGCGGAGTTTCGAATGCGCTCCGTCGAGTGCTACTGAGCTACGCGTAAGCAACAGGACATATCACGACCAGGGAAGCTCCGAGG
>CAYLND010000022.1:0-35465 GCA_964384905.1 uncultured Acidobacteriota bacterium | reverse complement strand
CGAGGATCGCTACCAGAGCGCGCGCGACCTCCTGCGCGATCTCGATCGACAGCGCGCCACGCGCTCGTGGCGCCGGCTGGCGCGACCGCGCTACCTCGTGCCGGCGGCGGCGCTGGCGGCGGTTCTAGCCGTGTCGCTCGCGGCGGTCCGGATTCCATGGCCACCATGGGGCGCGTCCGCGCCGCTCGCGCCGCGCACTTCGCTGGTCGTGCTGGGATTCCAGAACGCCACCGGCGACGCGCGCTACGACTGGGTGCACACGGGGCTGCCCAGCCTGATCCGCTCGGAGATGATCGAGGCGAAGGCGCTGCGGCTGGTGGGAGAGGACCGCGCGCAGCAGGTCCTCTCGACCCTCAAGGTCTCGGACAGCGCCCTCCCACCGTCCGATACCCTGCGCCGGATCGCCGGGCTCCTGGGCGCCGAGAACGTCCTGACCGGGCGGCTCGTGCGGATCGCCGATCGACTCCGGATCGACGCCAGCCTGCAGACCGTGGGCACCCTGTCGTCATCGCAAGGCGCCGCGGCGGGGTCCCCCGACGCCATCTCCCTCCAGGTGGACGGCGAAGGGGATCGCGCCATTTTCTCGATGGTGGACGATCTGAGCCGGCAGGTCCGGGGCCGGCTCGGGGTCGCAGGCGGCCTCCTGGAGCGGCGGCGAGGGGCCAGCGATCTCTCGACCGGCTCGGTCGAGGCGCTGTCGCTGTATGGCGACGGCCTGGCGCTGGCGCGCGCGGGCAAGGATCAGGAGGCCGCGAAGCGTCTCGAGGCCGCGCTCGAGAAGGACCCGCAATTCCACGTCGCGCAGGCTCTTCTGGCCGAGATCTACGACCGTCTCGGGTATTCCGAGAAGGCGGTCGCGGAAGCGGGCAAGGCGGTCGCCGGGCTCGGGTCGACGTCCCGCTACGAGGCCGCCCGCATCCGGGGGGTCCAGGCCCGGCTCACCGGCAACAGCCCGGAGGCGCTCAAGGCGTATCGGGAGCTGTGCGACGTCGCCCCGAACAGCGCCGAAGCGTTCCTCGACCTGGCGTCGACGCAGGAGGACGCGGGCGACCTCGAGGGCGCCCTCAAGTCCATGCTGCGCGTCGTGGCCCTCGACCCCAAGCACCCGAGCGCCCACTACGTCCTCGGCCGCGTGTACTACAGGCTCGGGAAGGGCAGCGAGGCCCTCACGGAGTTCAATCGATCGCTCGAGCTGCACACCGAAGCGCAGAACGACGAAGGCCGGGCCGCGGTCCTCAACGGTCTCGGGAACACGTATCGTTATCTCATGGGACGTCCGGACGACGCGCTCAAGAGCTATCAGGCCGCCCTCGAGATTCGCCAGCGGATCGGCGACCGGCGGGGCACATCCGTGACGCTTCGGAATCTGGCGAACATCGAGCGCGATCTGGGCCGCTACGACGAGGCGATCCAGTCGGTCCAGAAGGCCGTCTCGATCAGCGAGGAGATGGGCGATCGAGACGGCCTGGCGAACGGCTACTCGGAGCTGGGAGACATCCACCAGAGCGCCGGCCGTCCCGAGGAGGCGCTGAAATCCTACCAGGAGAGCCTGCGCGTCGTCCGGGACATCGGCGACAAGACCAGCGTGGCGCGCAGCCTGGCGAACGTCGGCTACATCAACAGCGTCCTGGGAAAGTACGTCGAGGCCTTCTTCTTCCTGAAGGACGCCCTCGCCCAGCGCCGCAGCATCGGAGACAAGGCCGAGATCGTGCGCTCGCTCAACGACATTGGTCTGGTCGAGCAGGTGCAGGGACGTTACGAGGAGGCGATCAAGTACTACATGGAGGGGCTCGACCTGGCGCGCGAGATCGGCGACCGGCCGCAGACGCTCGTCTTCATGGTCAATCTCTCCGACATCCACGACGAGCAGGGCGAGTACGGCCCTGCGCTGTCGATGCTCGGCGAGGCCCAGAAGCTGGGCCGGGAGCTGAACGAGAAGCCGATCCTGACCTCCGCCCTCATCTATCTCGCGAGCGTCCGCCGGCACCTCGGCGCGTTCCAGGACGCCGACACCGCTCTGCAGGACGCGCTGCGGCTGGCCAGGGAGATGAACAACGCTCCGCTCGTGGCGGAGACTCTCGCGGGCCAGGCGTCCCTCGACCTCGAGCGCGGCCAGCGCGGCCGCGCCCTGGCCACGGCGAAGGACGCCGTCACGCGGGCGGAGTCGACGCACGATCACCGTCTCATCCTGATCTGCCGGTTGCGAGCGGCGGAGGCCGCCGTCTCGGCGCGGGACCTCGAGGAGCTGGTCAAGGTCGCCTCCGCGTCGGGGCTCGCGCCGATCGAAGCCGGCATCCATCTCGCCCTGGCGCGGCTCCATCTCGCCGCCGGGCGCTCCGAGGAAGCGGGTCGCGAGGCCGGCCAGGCGCAGAAGCTCGCCGCGACCCTGCGTCTTCGGGATGTCGCGTTCCAGGGTCGCCGCCTGGCGGGCGAAGCCATGAGATTGAAGGGACAGACGGCGCCGGCGGCCGACCAGCTCGCCGCCGCGCTGGACGACCTCGACGGGATGCGCCGGGGTCTGACCGGCGACGATTTGCGAGCCCTCCTCGCCCGCGCCGACATCGCCGCTTTCGCGCGGGACGCCGGGGTCTTGTTTCAGGATGCGAACCACCGGAAAAGCGCCGACCGTCTGCGCTCCCTGCTCGCGCCCTGAGGCTCGCCCGGCAGGGCGGATTCCTGTTGACAAAGCGGCCGCAAAGTGGATATTTGGAGGCGCCCATTCGCAATAACCCGCGCCAGACGTGCGCTTTATGCAATGAGGGGAGCAGAAAAGTGAATCGCGCAACGACGCAGCCCGTTCGATTCGTTCTGACCTGTCTCGCCATGCTCTGGGTCGCTGGAGCCTCGAGCGCCGGGGCTGCAGTCACGACCTACCCGGATCTGGCCTCGTTCCTGGCGGCTCTCGGCTCGACGACTCCCACCCACGAAAACTTCGACGGCTTCGAGGCGGGCACGCTGATCACGGACCAGGTACCGGGTGTCTCCTTCTCTTCGCCGAATTCGAGCAGCGAGGGGTTCTTCCCCATCCAGATCGACGCCAACGGCGCCGCCTCCAGCCGGCCGAACATGCTCGTGGGCGGCTCCGTCCCCGGAACGACCAGCGAGATCACCCAGGTCATGCTGCTCGACTTCTCGCCGTCCGTCTCGGCGGTCGCCTTCTACCTGACGGCCTACAACCCGGTGGCGACGCCCGCGTCCGTGCGTCTCGGACTCGCCGACGAGTCCGGCCAGACCTTTTCGCTCTCCAACACGAGCGAGAGCGAGCTGACGCCGGTGTTCTTCGGGGCGATCTCCGATCAGCCGATCGTCGACATGAGGATCACCTCCGGATTCGAGGGCGGCGCTTTCGAAGAGTACGGCATCGATGATCTCCGTTTCGTCGTGGCCTCCTCCGAGGACCTCGACCCGCCGGTCTGCAGCAGCCATCCCGGGACGGAGTGCGGCGTGCTCGGCATCGACGGGGCCGCCACCGATCTCGGCGCGTTCCAGTCGGGCATCCAGACCGTGCTGCTGGCGGAGGGCTCGAGCAACCTGAGCCTGACCGTTCCGGCGTTCGACCCCGGGTCGCGCAGCGTCACCTTCCGGGTGGTCCAGACCGACCCGGCGCACGACGGCCAGGGGAAGGTGCTCGTGACCGACGGGGGCGGGAACGTCTGCGTCGTCTCGGCGAGCTTCCGTGCGGTCGGTCCGGGCCCGGTCCAGAATTTCGTCATCTGCCAGGACACCGGGCTGCTCCTGTCCGTCGGCAACGACAACAGCACGCCGGCCGGCACCTCCGCGTGCAGCCTGAACCTGCCGGGGTCGGGCGACCCGGCGTTTCCGCCCGGCTACGTGCCGTCCCCGCCCGACGACCCGTTCCCCTGCCAGGTCCTGACGATCGATTCGCCGATCAGCGGCCTGACCGGGATGATCCTGAAGAAGGACGGCGTCTTCGACCCGACCCTCCGGCTGCTGTACTCGCACCAGGAGAGCGTCGGCGGGGTGCCGACCTTCCCGCCGTTCACGGACATCACCAGCTTCGTGCAGCAGATCACCTCGATCACGCTCGATCCGACCCGTCTGGGCGGTTCGGCCCAGTGGTCCCCGGTCAAGGTCACCTGCGCTCAGCAGAGCGAAACCGCCCGGCTCGACTTCTGCGCGGGCCAGCCGGCCGGCTCCAGCGGCCCCGACGCCGACGGGGACGGCTTCGGCCTGTGCGCCGCCAGCGCGGCGGACGTCGACTGCAACGATCAGATCGCCGGCATCCATCCCGGCGCCAGCGAGGTGTGCAACGGGCTGGACGACAACTGCGATGGTCAGGTCGACGAGAACAACCCGCCCGGGATCGAATGCCCGGTGCCGGGCCTCCTCGGGGCCTGCCGTCAGGGAAGGACGTCCTGCGCGACGCTGCCCTTGACCTGCCAGCAGACCGTGTTCCCCGTCACCGAGATTGCCTGCAACGGCATCGACGACGACTGCGACGGCCGCGTCGACGAGACCTACAATTTCTCCGGCTTCCTGCCGCCGATCAAACCGGACGGGTCGACCGCGTTCCTGAAGAAGCGCGGCGCCATCCCGGTCAAGTTCCAGCTGACCGACTGCTCCGGACGGTTCATCACCAACGCGGTGGCGACCATCGAGGTGGTGTTCGTCAAGAGCGGCGCCGGCGGTGAGGTGGTGCTGGACGTCACCTCGGTCGGCGGCGCGAACAGCGGAAATCTCTTCCGGTTCGATCCGGACTCGAACCAATACATCTATAATCTCAACGCGTCGGTGCTCGCGTCCAACTCGGTGTACAAGATCCGGGCTCGTCTCGACGACGGCACCGTGCACGAGGTCACGATCTCGATCAAATAGGGCCCGGGCGGACCGGCCGGCCCGCCGGGGACGTCCGGGCGGCGGGTCCGGCGATGGACTTCCTGACCGTCATCACGCCCGAGGGTACGAGCGCCCGGCGCGACATCGACACGCAGACCCTGCGCATCGGGCGGGCGTCGGGCAACGATCTCGTCCTCCAGGACCTCAACGTCTCCCGCAGCCACGCCACGGTCGTGCGGCGCTCGGACGGGCTGTACGTCCTCGATGCCGGGGGCAAGAACGGCACCTACGTCAACGACCGGCGCATCGCCGAGCCGACGCTCCTGCGCTCCGGGGATCGGGTGCGTCTCGGATCGACCGTCCTGATCGTCAACGGCTCCGCGCCGTCGAGCGTCGAGTTCAGCGATCGGCCGCTCCTGGGCGGCGCCGGCACCACCTTCCTGGCGGCCTCCGACCTGCGGACGCCCGACCTGCGCGACATCCCGATGCTGCTCGAGGCCACTCCCCCGCCGCTGCGCGCCACGGTGGCCGCGGTGGCGGGCATCCTGCAGGAAGCAAACGATGAGCTCGTGTTCCACCGACCCCTGCCGGAGATCCTCGAGACCATCATGGACCTGGCGCGGCGCGCGGTGCCGTTCGAGCGCGGGCTTCTGATGCTCACCGAGGGCGACCGGCTGGTGCCCCAGGTGATCCGCGTCCCGCCCGACGAGGCCGGGGCGACCATCTCGATCAGCCGGACGATCGCCGACCGCGTCCTGCGCAGCAAGGAGTCGATCCTGACCAGCGACGCGCTGCTCGACGATCGCTTCCGCATGGGGCACAGCGTGGAGGTCCAGCAGCTGCGCTCGGTGATGTGCGTGCCGCTGTGGAACAATCGGGACGTGATCGGGCTCATCTACGTGGACAACCGCCACCGGGCCGGGCTGTTCACGGAGGACAACCTCAAGCTGCTCGCGAACCTCGCGAACGTCGCGGCGGTGAAGATCGAGAACGCGCGGCTGTTCGAGCATGTGGTGGCGGCGGAGCGGATGGAGCAGGAGCTGCAGAAGGCGGCCGAGATCCAGGATCATCTCCTGCCCGCCCAGGGGCCGCCGATCCCCGGCTACCAGGTGTTCGGGGTCAGCGTCCCCTGCCGCGCCGTGGGCGGCGATTACTTCGACTACATCGAGCTGCCGGACGGCCGCTACGGCATCGGACTGGGAGACGTGGCCGGCAAGGGCCTGCCGGCGGCGCTCCTGATGTGCTCGTTCCAGGCCGGTCTGCAGGCCCTGTGCGAGATGGGTCTCCCGCCCGGTGAGACCATCGCCCGTCTGAACCGGCTCCTGTGCCGTCAGATACCCGAAAATCGGTTCGTGACCTTCTTCTTCGCCGTCCTCGACCCGGGGCGCCACACGCTGACGTACGTCAACGCCGGCCAGAATCCACCGTGCCGCGTGCGCCCCGGCGGCGCCGCCATCGAGCGCCTCGGGGCCACCGGCCCCCCGCTGGGGCTGATGAGCGAGGCGAGGTTCACCTCCGGGACGCTCGATCTGTCACCGGGCGACTTCGTGGTCTGCTTCAGCGATGGCGCCACCGAGGGTCGCAACGCCTCGGACGAGGAGTTCGGGGAGGACCGGCTGCTCGACATCGTGCAGAACGGGCTCGCCGCCACGCCGGAGGAGATCGTCCGCCACGCGACCACGGCGGTGGAGCGTCACTGCACCGCCTCGCCGCGGCAGGACGACGTGACGCTGGTCGTCCTGAAGCGTCTCATCTGACCGCCGCTCTCAGCGCGTGAACTTCAGGCAGGACTGGTCGACGATCCAGCGCGCGTCCCAGAAGCCTTTCGAGTAATCGTCCTTCGGGTTCGAGAGCATCTGCGACGTCCCCGCAAGCAGGAAGCCGGCGCCGGTCACCTCGCGGATGACCACGTCGTCGGCGATGCGGTGATTGTCGATGTCGCGGCCGCTGGCGGCGCGCGAATCGACGATCCCGAGAACACCGCCCGGCTTGAGGATCCGCTTCAATTCCGCCAGCGCCTGGGCCGGGGACTTGAGATCGTGGTAGTTGCGGATCGTCACCACCGCGTCGTACGACCCCGCGGGGATCTTCGCGAGCGCCTTGATCAGGTCGTCGCCGAACCCCTGCGGCTCGGGCAGCGGGACCTCCTCGACGTTCGCCAGGCCGAGCGGCTTGAAGCGCTTGTCGAAGTTCTCATGGTCGTATGAGGCGAACCCCGTGACCCGACCCTTCGGACCGACCGCCTGGCTGAGAAGCAGGGTCACGTAGCCATTCCCCGGAAACAGGTCCATCACCTTCATGCCGTCCTTGATGCCCCAGAAGGCGAACAGCTCGGCCGGCTTGTTGTAGGCATCCCGGTCCTTGTCGGTATCGGTGCGTCCCTTGGCGTTCAGATCGAGCGTCCCTGCGGACGCGCAAGGGGTCGCGGCGGCGCCGACCAGCACGGCGAGAAGCAGAGCGGCAGGAAACAGCAAAGCAGAACGACTACCGGGTCCGGTCATCGGGCAGCTCCTCCTGTTCGATTCTGTGCAGGGGGAGCCGCCTTGTATCACGCGCGGCCGGACCCGGTCAATGCGCCCGGTGTCTCAACGGGCCCAGTATCCGGCGAGCCAGATCTCGCCGCCGCCTCGGTAGGCGTAATGGCCGGGAACCCAGTACGGCTGGCAGTACCCGGGACCCACCACGACCGGCGCCGGCCCATAGTATGCGGGCGCGTAATAGTAAGGAGCCGGCGGTGCGTAGTAGGCGCCGTAGGCGAAGAACGGCAGACCGAGACCGAAGGAGATGCTGGTGTGGTAGCGCGGTCTCGGCGCATAGTAGGACGCGCGATACCCGTAGCCCCCACGCACCGCCCGGCGACCCCGGTAATAGCCATCGTGGTCCGCCAGGGCCGGGGTCGCCAGGGTCAGACCCAGGACCGCCACCGCCGCCATCGCCAGAATCTTCTTCATGGCCGCCTCCTGCACCTCCCTCCCGGCGCTGGCCTCGGATCCTTCCGGGACCCGCCGGGGCTCGCACCGGGCCCTACTGCAAACGGGCTGCCAGGCACGGTCGGACCGATCGACGGCTGCAAGCCCGCTCCGGCGGGCAGTCTGTACCCCGCCGTGGTCACCCCGGAGGCCCCGCCGACCGGTTCCGCGGACAAGAAAAGGGGGCGGCCCTGGTGCGCCACCCCCTCTCTGACAGGAACGAAAGCGGACTCAGTACGCGACGAACGGATCGGTACGGACGACCCGGACCGGGACGCCGTCGATGTCGGCCGGCACCCGTGACTGGGCCGGCCGGGTCGAGTCGACGTACAGGACCAGGCTCACCTTGCCGGGATCGTCCTCCTTCACGCCGACGCCGACGCCGATGATCTCCGGGCTGCGCATCAGGTCGGGCGCGTGCCGGTCCTTGATCATCGTGGCGAAGTCGAGATCGTTCTGCAGCGGCTCGCGTCCGTTCGACGCGGCGGCCGCCGCGGTCGGGGCCGAGCACACGGCCGTCCCCACGAAGCTGATCCCGAGAGCGTTGACGACGTCCTGGATCGGGTTGCCGACCGTGCTCGTGCTGCTTCCGGCGAACAGCAGGGCGACCGGAGCGTTGTCGCCGTCGGTCTCACTGCCGGTCGCGCTGCACGAGCCCGACACGATGAGCGAGCCGGAGTCGCCGCCGGCGCTGAAGGTGGTGCTGTTGATCACCACCTGGTTGGTATAGTTGATAACGAATTTCTTCCCCTTGCCGCAGCCCTTCTGGTACTGCACCGCGACGTTCGTGTTGATCGAGCCGATCGTCCCGGTCTGGCAGCCGGTCGTCCGACCGCTTTTCGCCACCGGCAGCCCCACGCGCGGCGTGCCCGGCGTGGCGCAGGGGATGCCGATGTCCAGGATCTTGCCGCCGCCGTCCATCTGCCCGGTCCGCAGCGCCGCCAGGGCCACGTCGACGTTCTGGGTGCCGAGCGGGACTGCCTGGCTGAAGTCGGCCACGATCGCGGAAACGTTGCAGCCGTTGTCGATCAGTCCCGGCTGGGTGATGTCCTCTCCCACGACCGCCTGATCGACGCGCGCCAGGACATGGTTGTTGCTCAGGATGTACTGCACGCCTCCCTTGGTGACGAGCGATCCCAGGGTGCCGCCGCAGCAGAAGAATCTGTTGATGTCGTTGGCGTTGCCGCCCGACGATCCGAAGAACTGCGTCCGCATACGATGGTTCGCACCGCCACTGTCCGCCAGGACGATACCGAGACACAGAGCAGCACCGATGGCGCCTACCGTCCACTTTCGCACCGGCAGTCCTCCTTGTAATGCTGGCCGCTCGACCGATCGATCGGGACCGGATCGCGACGGCTGGTTCACGGCTGAGCCGGGCATCCGTTCATTCCGGCAATCACGGGGAGAAGGCGAACGTTTCACCAGATACACCTCGGCATGTGAGTTGTCAAGAGCCGACCGGTTCGCGCTGGAGCAGTTTCGCGCCGATCGGGGCACCGATCCAGCCGTGCCGAGCCTGGTGTCCCCGATTCTGATCTTGATCCGCCCGGTGGCAACCGCTACGCTTGCCCGGTGCCGAACAACTCCCGTCGCGACGCCTCGTCCGTTGGCAGCCGTCTGGGCTCCGTCCGCGACGCCATCGTCTCCTGCGAGCGCTGCCCGCGGCTGCGCCGTTACTGCGCTCGGGTGGCCCAGGAGAAGAAGCGCGAGTTCAGCGAATGGACGTACTGGGGTCGCCCGGTCCCCGGATTCGGCGACCCCGACGCCCGGCTGATGGTGGTCGGGCTGGCGCCGGCCGCGCACGGCGGCAACCGGACCGGCCGGGTGTTCACCGGCGACTCGAGCGGCGACTGGTTGTACGAGGCGCTCTACCGGTTCGGCTTCGCCAGCCAGCCGACCTCCGTGTCGCGTCACGACGGCCTGCGCCTGCTCGACTGCTACGTCGACGCGGCGGCCCGCTGCGCCCCGCCGGACAACAAACCGACGTCCCGCGAGCTGGAGCGCTGCCGTCCTTATCTCGAGGCCGAGATCCGCCTGCTCCGCCGCGTCCGGGTGATCGTGGCGCTCGGGCGCGTCGCCTTCGATTCCTGGCTCAGGGCATCCGGTTGGTGGGTCAGGCTCCCCGCGCGCGGCCGGCCGCGCTTCGCGCACGGCGCCGAGTTCTCTTTTCCCGACGGGCGCATCCTGATCGGATCCTTCCACGCGAGCCGGCGCAACACGAACACCGGTCTCCTGACCCGGCCGATGTGGCACGACATCTTCCGCCGGGCTCGCGTCCTGGTCGGGGCCGCTCCCGAAGCGCCGAACCGCCGTCGCGACCTCGCCGCCGGGTGGCCGGACCGCGCTCCGGCCGCGGTACAATGCCGCGCAGCAGAGGAGACGGACGAGCATGGCCCCTGAACGGATCGACGTGCGGCAGGCCCGCGAGGCGCTCGAGAAGGAGAGCGGATCGATCTACATCGACGTGCGCACCGAAGAGGAGTTCGCCGCCGGGCACCCCGAAGGGGCGATCAACATCCCGGTCGGCGTCCCGAACCCGGCGCAGCAGAGGTTCGACCTCAACCCCGATTTCGTCGACGTCGTTCGCGCCAGCGTGCCGGAGCGCACGCCCGTGATCGTCGGCTGCCGCGCCGGGCCGCGTGCCGAGCTCGCCGCGAACCTCCTCACCCAGAGCGGCTACCCGAAAGTCCGCTGGGTCCTCGGCGGTTTCCACGGCATGTCCGACGGGATGGGCAACATGGTCGCGCCCGGCTGGCACGAGCTCGGCCTCCCCGAGAGTCGTGACACCGGCGAGGGGGTCGGCTACCGGTCTCTCAGGAAGAGAGCAGGCAAAGAGTAGCCGCGGTCAGTCCGCCAGATTGAACGCCACGAGCCCGCTGAGCGCGAACCCGAACCCGTTGATGACGCCGTGCCACTGCACCATCCGAGGAATATCGAGCAGGTCCAGGCGGACCCACTCACTCCAGGCATAGATCGCCGCAAGAAGCATCCCGGCGACGACCGAGGCGGACGACAGGACCAGGAAGGCCCGCGCCGGACCGGCCGGTATCACAGTGAGGCGACGCCAGATGAAGCTGGCCACGCCGCACAGACCGAGCGCCAGGACGATCGTGGCGACGAGCCTGGCTCCGTCCGAGATCAGGAATCCGGCGGCGACCAGGGCCGGGCCCGCCGCCACCCCCGAGAGCGCAAGTTTCTCCCATGGCCGGGGCGGCGCGCCGCTCGCGACCGCTCTCCCGAGCGCCGTTCCCGTTACGAGGAGCGCGGCGAAACCGGCAAAGTGAAAATGGACGGCGGTGAGCAGGACCATCGGCTCGCCGAAGCCGAGCAGTTCACCTCCCAGGCGTGACATCACCAGCCAGGCCGCTCCGACCGGCAGGTAGACATATCCCAGCCCGACGCAAGTCGGACCGCCGGGCGGCCAGCCCGCCCGGCGCAGCAGCAGGAGCCCCATCCATCCCACCAAGGCCGAGACGATCAGCCAGCCGCACGCGAGCGCGCCCGCCAGAGGACCGCTCGCCAGGCAAAATGACGCGGCCGCCAGGGCGGCGCCGGCGGGCTGCAGACGTCCCGCCGTACGGGCCAGACGGTCCGGTTCCCGATCGAGCCTCAGCCCGAGCGGCACCACGACCAGCGGAGCGGCGAGAAACAGCAATTCGGGCTCGCCGACCACCCGTCCGCGCACGGCCGACAGGCAGGCCAGCGCGAGCCAGATGAGCGCTCCCGCCCAGGCGCTCGCGCCGAGCGATCGTCGCGGTCGGTTCATCGGCCGCAAATGACGGCGGCGTACGTGAAGGCGCCGGCGAGGTAGAAGAGAGCCGCCAGGAAGGCGACGTCCAGGACGCGGTTCTCGCGACGCACCCGGGAGTCATAGTAGAAGAGCTGGATGAAAGGACGTGGCAACCAGAAGGCGGCGAGGGCCAGGCGCAGGTAACGCCCCAGGGGGCTGCCGCCCGCGAGATCCGCCGCGCACGACAGACACAGACCGGCGAACAGCACGACCACGCCCACGATGTAGATCGAGTGGACCACGAAGATCTGCCGGATCAGCGGCGACACCCTGCCGAGCTCCTCGCGGTAGCGCAATCGGCCCGGAAGGACGAGGTTCGCGGAGGCAATCGCCAGCTGGACCAGCCCCGCGGCGACGAACAGCGCGCTCGAGGTGTCAACCGGCCGCATCGCCGGCGTCTCCTTCGGCGAGAGAGCGGATCTGCTCCAGGACCCGCACGTGGATCCGATGCACGATCGCGTCCGACCAGAGCCGCCAGTACACGGTCGGCCAGATGGCGTGCTGATACCAGGTCGAGGCGACGACCCTGGTCCGCCCGCCGCCGAGAGGCTCGAGCAGGAACTGGCCGCGGCGGGCGACGAAGTACCCTTCCAGGTGCGGCGCGTGGATCGAACGGTACGGAGTCCATTCGACCATCGGGGGCGGGCTCGAGCGCACGCTGAACCGGAGAAGATGCGGTTCGTCCCAGACCTCGATCGGCTCGAGGAACTCCCCGGTCGAGAACACGCAGTGACGGACCGCGCCGGCCCCGCGCCCTTCGATCGCCGCCCGTACCGGGTACGCGATCCCGGAGCGAAACAGCCAGTCGCGCGGCTCGGGAATCTCCGAGAACGCCACCACCCGGCGCCAGACGGTCGCCGGCGGCGCGTCGATGTCGATGCGGCTGGTGACCAGGAGCAGCGGGGGGGCCGGACGGACGGCCCGATCCGCGCCCAGCAGGAGCGGGCCGAGGATAACCGCGAGAAGCAGAACGGCGTGGACGCGGGCGCGGCTCCAGCGGCGCTGCAGGATCACGTGGCCGATCGCTCCCCCCATGATGGAGAGGGCTCCGCCGAGAGGCGCCGCCATGATCAGGCAGACGGCCCCCTCGATGTCGAACGCCAGGAGCCCGACTCCCAGGAGCACCGGGGCGACGAATGCCAGGAGCGCGTTCTCGCGGAACCGGCGCGGCTGCCGCCGGCCGTACACCAGCACCACGATCAGACCCATGAAGAACGGCATCCCGGCGAACAGGCTCCACGAGTAGATGCCGAGTGCCAAGGCGCTGAGGAGGGAAAACAAAAGACCGAACGTCACCGACACCAGCAGTGCCAGGAGGGCGCTGGCCAGACGACCGATCGGCGGGCCGAATGCCGGATTTTCGGCCGCGGGCCCGCCGGACTTCGACTCCGGCCGCGAGCGAACCAGGCACAGGAGGGCGAACAGCAGCAGGTTGAGGTAGGGAACGAAGAAGAAAGCCACGAGAGGCAGGGGCAGGGCCGCCGCGCGCAGCCTCCTGAGCGTGAGACAGACGCCGACCCAGATGAACGGCAGGGCCACCAGAAGCAGGGACAGGAAGAATTCCGCGTCATCCTGGAACATGGCCGCCGCCCAGTCGCGGCGGCGCAGCGGCGCCCAGTAGCTCGTCAGTCCCCATCCCCGATGGAACAGGTGCGCGACCCATCGGTCGATCTGGTGCTTGACGGCGAACCCGGCGAGTCCGACGGTGAGATAGGGCCCGCGCTCGATGACGCCGTCCCGCCGCCAGAGGGGCCAGACACGGGTCATGGTGCAACCCCGCGCGTCCTGTCGACGCTCCGCGCGCGCGCCAGCAGGTCCTCCGGCAGACCGCGCCTGATCTGTTCATCGGTGAACCGCCTTTGCGGAAGCAGGTCGTCCGGAAGCGCCTCGCACGGAGGCAGCGCCTCCACGATCCCCTCGGAGAGGATCCGCACCTGGGCCATCGAGACGATCGGAATCGGCATGATGCGCTCCAGGCACCAGGCCATCGCGTCATGGAAGAGGACGGGAAGCCGCACGAGGAGAAGAGGCCTCCCGAGGATGCGGGCCACCCGCCGTGGCGCTTCGCGGAGCGGTATCTCCTCCGGGCCGGTCAGGGACACGGTCTTCCCGACCAGCCTGCCGTCGACCAGGAAGGCGCACAGCACGCGCGTCACGTCCTCGATCGCCGCGGGCCGGATCGAGCGCTCCCGACAGCCCACGAGGGCGAAGATCGGCAGGCGGCGTATGACGTGCCCCAGATGATCGAGCATGTGGTCGCCACGACCGTACATCACGCCGGCCTTGACAACGAGATGGTCGAGACCGGAGGAGCGCACGATCTCCTCGGCCTCCCACTTCGACTCGTGATACGCCGACCCGCATCGCGGCCGGGCCCGCAGGAAGCTCAGGAGCAGCAGGCGCCTGACCCCCGCGTTCCGGCACGCCTCGACCACCTTTCGCGTCCCCTCGATATGGACGCGCGCGTAGGTCTGCCGGCCTTTTTCCCTGTTGATCCCGGCGCAGTGCGCCACGGCGTCGCAGCCCGCGAAGGCCTCCCGAAGGCCCTTTCCGTCGCCCACATCGACGCGCGACTGGCGCACGCGCGGCAGGTTCAGCGTCGAGGGGTCCCGACGGTCGATCCCCCGCGCCACCAGGACGACCTCGTGACCCGCCGCCGACAGAGCACCGGCAAGATGCTTGCCGACGAATCCCGAGCCGCCCGTGACGGCGATCCTCATCGTAGCCTCCCCAGCAGGCTGCGCACCTTGCCGCGCACCTTGACGAACGCCCGCAGCGTCGTGGCCGGCAGGTGGACGACCTCCTCGGTGCATCCCGCCATGGTCTCGAAGAAATCGAGCAGCGCCTCGAGACGCCGGCGGGTCAGGGCATCCGCACCGCCTCTGTCGAGATCCGCGACGCAGGTGCGCAGCACGGCGAGCGTCGGATCGACCTCGCGCCGCTTGCGCTCCTGCAGGATCACCCGGAACATCTCCCAGACATCCTGCAGCGACTCGAAATGGTCCCGGCGATCCCCCATCACGTGGACCAGACGCACGATGCCCCAGCCCTGCAGCTCGCGCAGGCTGGTGCTAACGTTGGAGCGGGCCACGCCGAGCGTGCCGGCGATGTCCTCGGCGTTCAGGGGCCGGTCGGAGAGGTACAGGAGGGCGTGCACCTGGGCGACCGTCCGGTTGATCCCCCAGCGGGTGCCCATCTCCCCCCAGTGGAGGATGAACTTCTGCTGGACGGGCGGGAGAGTGTTCATATTTTCCATTATTTCTGTCATAACAGAAATTACAGTCTAACTCGCCGGAAGTCAAGTCCTTTTTCGGGCGGTTGCGTTGCGGGCGACGGAACCGTGACGTGGACGAACCCCGGGAGCGGACCTGGGGCCCCGGGGGAGGGCGGGTCAGCCCTTCAAGTGACCGCCGAGGGCGGCGCGCCAGGCGGCGTGGGCGGAGGGGACGTCGACGTCGACGACGCGGTCGCGGCCGGCGGCGATCGACAGACGCGAGCCGCCGACCCGGCCGATCATCGTCACCGGGATGCCTGCGGCGTGGGCCATCTGCTCGAGACGGGCGCGGCACTCGGGCGGGGCGGAGACGACGACCCGGGTGGGTGCCTCGCCGAAGAGCAGCGTGTCCAGGCGGTCCGGCGCCTCGAGACTGATCGTGCCGCCCAGGGCGGCGTCGGGGCCGCTCATGCAGCACTCCAGGAGAGTGAACGCCAGACCGCCCTCGCTGCAGTCGTGGGCCGAGGCGACCAGACCCGAGTCGCGGGCGCCGCGCACCAGATCGTGCAGGGCCCGCTCGCGGCGCAGATCGACCGGCTGCGGCCGGCCCGCCTCCTTGCGATGCTGGAGCGCCAGGTACTCGCTGCCGGCCAGGCTCCCGGACGGCTCGCCCAGGAGGAAGATCAGGTCGCCCGCGCGCTTGAACCACTGCGTGATCGCCCCTTTGACGTCGACCAGAAAGCCGACCATGGCGATCGTCGGCGTCGGGTAGATCCCCTTTCCCTCCGTCTCGTTGTAGAAGGACACGTTGCCACCCACGATCGGCGCGTCCAGGGCGCGGCAGGCGTCGGCGATCCCGTCGATCGCCTGCTCGAACTGCCACATGACCTCCGGCTTTTCCGGATTCCCGAAGTTGAGACAGTCGGTCGTTCCGAGCGGCACCGCTCCGGCGCAGGCGAGA
Organism: uncultured Acidobacteriota bacterium; assembly: GCA_964384905.1. Classification (GTDB taxonomy): domain Bacteria; phylum Acidobacteriota; class Polarisedimenticolia; order Gp22-AA2; family Gp22-AA2; genus Gp22-AA3. The sequence goes on along the minus strand of CAYLND010000022.1, from coordinate 19,731 downwards.
TTGCGCGCCGCCTCGGCCACCGCCAGGCGGGCCCCCTCCGCCGGGTCCAGGTAGCAGTAGCGCGAGCTGCAGTCGACCGTCAGCGCCAGGGCGTAGCGCGTCCCCTTCAACCGGATGATCGCCGCGTCGGAGCCGGGGCGCACCACCGTGTTGCTGCGCACCATGTGGTCGTACTCGGAGTAGATCTCCTCCCGGCTGCACAGGTTGAGCGACGTCGCCAGCGCCAGGAGCGCCTTCGAGCCGTCGGAGACGTCCTTGACCGACCCGGTCGCCAGGTCGCCCACGCCGTCCTGCCACGCCGGCCGCGCGCTCGGCCGCCGGTAGCGCGGCGCGTCGTCGACCAGCGCCTTCGCCGGGGCGTCCGCCACCACCTTCCCTCCGAAGCTCACGCGCACCCGCCCCGTGTCGGTGACCCGCCCGATGATCGAGGCGTCGAGATCCCACTTCTCGAACACCTCGCGCACGCGCCGCTCGGTCTGCGGCGTCGCCACCAGGAGCATCCGCTCCTGCGACTCGGAGAGCATGATCTCGTACGGCGTCATCCCCTCCTCGCGCAGCGGCACTTTGTCCAGATCGATCTCCATCCCGGTGCCGGCGCGCGCCGCCATCTCGACCGTCGAGCAGGTCAGCCCCGCAGCGCCCATGTCCTGGATGCCGACCACCACGCCCGGCGTCTTCATCACTTCGAGACAGGCCTCCAGGAGAAGCTTCTCGGTGAACGGATCCCCCACTTGCACCGTAGGGCGCTTCGACTCGGAGGCCGCGTCGAACTCGGACGACGCGAGCAGCGACGCGCCGTGGATGCCGTCGCGACCCGTCTTCGAGCCCACGTAGATGACCGGGTTGCCCGGACCCTCGGCCGTCCCCTTGTGGATCTTGTCGCGCCTGGCGATCCCGAGGCTGAAGACGTTGACCAGGATGTTGCCGTTGTAGGAGGGATGGAAGTAGATCTCCCCGCCCACCGTGGGAACGCCGATGCTGTTGCCGTAGCCGGCGATCCCCGACACGACGCCCCCGACCAGGTAGCGCGTGCGCGGGTGGTCGAGCGCCCCGAAGCGTAGCGAGTTGAGCGAGGCGATCGGCCGCGCCCCCATCGTGAAGATGTCGCGCAGGATGCCGCCCACGCCGGTCGCCGCGCCCTGGTACGGCTCCACGTACGACGGGTGGTTGTGGCTCTCCATCTTGAAGACCGCGACGATGCCGTCGCCGATCTCCACCACACCGGCGTTCTCGCCCGGCCCCTGGATCAGGCGCGGGCTCTCGGTCGGCAGTCTCTTCAGATGGACCCGGCTGCTCTTGTACGAGCAGTGCTCCGACCACATGACCGAGACGATACCGAGCTCCGTGTAGCTCGGGGCGCGGCCGAGCGCCGCCACCGCCCGGTCGAACTCCTCGGCCGTCATGCCGTGCGCGAGCGCCAGCTCGCGCGTCACCGCCGGCTCGCTCGTCATCCCTTGCCGCTGCCGAACAGCTTGGCGTCGCGGTCGGCGCGCGTCCGCTTCTCCGCCTTGTCGATGCAGCAGTTCTTGAACTTGTTGCCGCTGCCGCACGGACACGGATCGTTGCGCCGGGCCTTCGAATAGTCGATCCGCGGGCCGCCCGACAGCAGACGTTTCAACGCTTTCAGCATCCCGTCACCCTCGGCATCCCGTCATCCCCGGTTCCGCCGCGCGGTCTTCAGATCCGCTGCCTCCGGGCGAGCGTCCAGGCGTGCACGATCGAATCGAACAGCCGCCTCCCCTGGGCGTTCCCCAGCACGTCCTCCGCGCAGCGGTCCGGATGGGGCATCAACCCCAGCACGTTGCCACGCGCGTTGCACACCCCCGCGATGCCGCGCAGCGAGCCGTTCGGATTCGACTCCGGCGTCACCTGCCCGCCCGGGTCGCAGTAGCGGAGCACCACCTGGCGCTTCTCCTCCAGCTCCTTCAGGACCTCCTCCGGCGCGTAGTAGCAGCCCTCCCCGTGTCCGACCGGGATCTTCAGGACCGTCCCCTGCTTGATGCGCGCCGTGAACGGCGTGTCCTGGCGCTCGACCCGCAGGAAGACGTCCCGGCAGACGTACTTGAGGCCCGCGTTGCGCATCAGCGCCCCCGGCAGCAGCCCCGCCTCCGTCAGCACCTGGAAGCCGTTGCAGATCCCGAGCACCAGGCCGCCGCGCGCCGCGAACGCTTCGACCGCTTTCATGATCGGCGAGAAACGCGCGATCGCCCCCGCGCGCAGATAATCGCCGTGCGCGAACCCGCCCGGCAGGACCACGCAGTCGATCCCCGCGAAGGAGAGGTCCTTGTGCCAGAGGAAGGCCGCTTCGTGGCCGAGCACGTGCTTGGCCACGTGGTACACGTCGTGGTCGCAGTTGGAGCCAGGGAAGACGACGATCCCGAACTTCACCCTGTCTCCTCACTCCTCATCGATCTCGAAGCGGAAATCCTCGATGACGGTGTTCGCGAGGAGCTTCTCGCACATCAGCTTGAGACGCTGCTCGGCCTCCCGGCGGGGCAGGCCGCCCAGGGTGACGTCCATGCACTTGCCGATGCGCACATCGGTCACCTCGCGGTAGCCGAGCTGGTGCAGCGACGCGCAGACCGTCTTGCCCTGCGGATCGAGCACGCCCCGCTTGAGGGTGACGAAGACGCGAGCCTTCAAGAAGAAGCCTCCGGGCGGCGGAAACGGCCGCAAGAATAGCACAGCCCGCGGGAAGGCGTCATGCGGGCGCGGGCGACGCCGGAGAGAGCCGATGGCGTCCCCGCTTCCGGCGCGTCGGCGGCCGGGGTGCTCCGCAACCGTTGATCCGGCGCCGGAAACGTGGTAGGACAACGGAGGGATCACCCGTCTTCCGAAGAGCTCCCGGGGGGTGCGTCATGGGGACACTGGCAGCGTTCAATCTGAAGCGATGGATCGATGAGCACCGGAGCCTGCTGAAGCCGCCGGTCGGCAATGTCCTGGTCTTCAGGGACTCGAACTTCCAGGTGATGGTCGTCGGCGGACCGAACCAGCGCAACGATTATCACGTCGACCCGGGTGAGGAGCTGTTCTTTCAGATCGAGGGGGACATCGTCCTCAAGGTCATCGAGGACGGGAAGCCCCGGGACATTCCCATCCGGGAGGGTGACATGCTCCTCCTGCCGCCTCTCATGCCGCACTCTCCCCAGCGGCCGGCCGGCACGGTCGGACTGGTGATCGAGCGGGAGCGGCTGGCGGAGGAGGAGGACCGCTTCCGCTGGTACTGTCAGGGGTGCGGTGCCACCCTGCACGAGGCGGCGCTGCACGTCGTCGATCTCGGCACGCAGCTCAAGCCGATCTTGGAGGGCTTCAGGAACAACGCGTCGCTGCGCACCTGCACGAAGTGCGGTAGGGTCTCTCCCTGAAGATCGATCTCCACACCCACGTCCTGCCGCCCGTCTGGCCCGATCTGCGCCGGCTTTATGGCTACGGCGGCTTCGCGAACATCGAGCATCATCGGCCCGGGGCGGCGCGTCTCGTGATCGACGGCACGCTGTTCCGCGAGATCCCCGACACCTGCTTCGACCCGCGGCGGCGGCTGGAGGAATGCGACCGGATGGGGGTCGACGTGCAGGTCCTGTCGACCGTTCCGGTGATGTTCTGCTACTGGGCCCAAGCGAAGGACACGCTGGATCTGGCCCGGAGGCTGAACGACCACGTCGCCGCGACCGTCCGGGACCACCCGAAGCGGTTCGTCGGGCTCGGCACCCTCCCGATGCAGGACCCCGTTCTGGCGGTCGGCGAGCTCGAGCGGTGTGTTCGCGAGCTGGGCCTCGCCGGGGTGCAGATCGGCACGCACGTCAACGCCTGGAATCTCGATCGCGCGGAGCTCTTCCCGGTCTTCCGGCGGGCCGAAGAGCTCGACGCCGCCGTCTTCGTTCATCCGTGGGACATGATGGGCTCGGAGAGGATGCCGAAGTACTGGCTGCCCTGGCTCGTGGGGATGCCGGCCGAGCTGTCGCTCGCCATCTGCTCCCTGATCTTCGGCGCCGTCCTCGAGCGCCTGCCGCGCCTCAGGATCGGCTTCGCCCACGGCGGAGGCGCCTTCCCCGGGACGATCGGGCGGATCGAGCAGGGTTTCCTCGTCCGGCCCGATCTCTGCGCCGTGGACACGCGGGTCGGCCCGCGCGCTTACCTCGGGAGGTTCTACGTCGACGCGCTGGTCCACGATCCCGAGGCGCTGCGCTACCTCCTGCGTCTGATCGGCCCGCACCGGATCGCCCTGGGATCGGACTATCCCTTCCCGCTCGGCGAGGCGATCCCCGGACGGATGATCGAGACGATGACGGACCTGACGCCTGAGGTGCGCGAGCGGCTCTTCGCCGCGACGGCGCTGGAGTTCCTCGGCCGGAGGCGCGCGGAGTTCCCGACATGACGTCGCGGGAGCCCCGGCTGGACGAGCAGGCGGCCCGGGATCTCGACGCCGCCGACCCACTGGCCCGCTTTCGCGATCGGTTCGAGGTCCCGCTCGGGGCCGACGGCCGGCCGCTCGTCTATTTCTGCGGCCATTCGCTCGGATTGCTGCCGAAGGCGGCCCGCGCCCTGGTCGCGCGGGAGATCGACGACTGGGGCCGGCTGGGTGTCGCGGGACATTTCGAGGCCACGCATCCCTGGTACGCCTATCACGAGCAGTTTCGCGACAGGGGGGCGCGTCTCGTCGGCGCGCTGCCGGGCGAAGTGGTGATGATGAACTCGCTCACGGTCAACCTGCACCTGATGATGGCGACCTTCTACCGGCCGACCGTGCGCCGCCACGCGATCCTGCTCGAGGCGGACGCCTTCCCCTCCGATCGATACGCCGTGATCTCGCAGATCCGTCACCACGGCCTGGATCCGGAGACGTCTCTGATCGTGGCCCGGCCCCGGCCCGGCGAGTCGATCCACCGGACCGCGGATCTCGAGCGCCTGATCGAGGAGCGCGGCGGCGAGATCGCCCTGGTCCTCCTGCCGGGCGTGCAGTACCTGACCGGCCAGGTCCTCGAGATCGAGCGCCTCGGCGCCGCGGCGCGGCAGCAGGGATGCCGGATCGGCCTCGACCTCGCGCACGCCGCGGGCAACATCGTCCTGCGGCTCCACGATTGGCGGGTCGACTTCGCCGTCTGGTGCTCGTACAAGTACCTGAACGCGGGACCGGGCGCGGTCGGCGGCTGCTTCGTCCACCAGTCTCACGGAGCGGACCCGACCCTCCCGCGTCTCGCCGGCTGGTGGGGAAACGATCCGGAGACCCGCTTCTCCATGCGGCCCGAGTTCGAGCCGCGGCAGGGGGCCGATGGCTGGCAGGTGAGCAACCCGCCCATCCTCTCGATGGCGCCGCTCCTTGCCTCTCTGGCGATCTTCGACGAGGCCGGTCTCGAGACCCTGCGCGCCAAGTCGGTGCGACTGACCGACTATCTTCTCTTCTTGATCGACACGCTGGGGAGCCGGCGGATCGAGGTCATCACCCCCCGCGACCCGGCGGGTCGCAGCTGCCAGCTCTCCCTGCGGGTCCGCCACGCTCCGCGCGACCTGGCGGCGGCGCTCTCCGCGGCCGGCGTGGTGTGCGACTTCCGCGAGCCGGACGTCATCCGGGTCTCGACGGCGCCGCTCTACAATCGCTTTCACGACGTCTGGCGCTTCGCGCAGACCCTGGCGAGGGACGCGGGATGAGCCAGGCCAAAGACGACGCCGCGGGCCGGTCGCGGGGAACGGTCGTTCTCGTCGGCACCGGCCTCGGCGGGTCCCTCATGGCGATTCTCCTGGGTCGGGCCGGCTACGCCGTGCGCGGATTCGAGCTGCGGCCCGACCTGAGAACGGGCCCGCCTGCGGGCGGCCGCTCGATCAACCTGGCGCTCTCGGCCCGTGGTCTCCACGCCCTCGAGCAGGTCGGTCTCGCCCGGGACGTCCTGGCCGTGGCGGTCCCGATGCGCGGCCGGATGATCCACGCGCCGGACGGCCACACCGCGTTCCAGCCGTACGGCACCACCGCGGAGCAGGTCAACCATTCGGTCTCCCGAAGCGATCTGAACGCGATCCTGCTGAACGCCGCCGAGCGGCTGCCCGGCGTCCGCATCGTCTTCGGGCACAAATGCGAGGGGGTGGACCTCGACACGGGCGAGGTCACCGTCGTGGACACCCGGACCGGCGACAGCCGCAGGCTCGCCGGCGACGTCGTCCTCGGCGCCGACGGCGCCTTCTCGGTGGTGCGCCGCCAGCTGTTCCGGCAGGAGAGGTTCGATTATCAGCAGGCGTTCCTGTCGCACGGCTACAAGGAGCTGACGATTCCCCCGGCCCCCGGCGGAGGGTTCGCCCTGGACCCGGACGCCCTCCACATCTGGCCGCGGGGCGGCTTCATGATGATCGCCCTCCCCAACCGCGACGGCTCCTTCACCTGCACTCTGTTCCTGCCGTTCGAGGGGGACAACAGCTTCGCGGCGCTCGCGACGGAGGCGGAGGCCCGACGCTTCTTCGAGCGCGTCTTCGAGGACGCCACCCGTCTCATGCCGGACCTCGCGGCGCAGTACATGGCGAACCCGACCGGATCGATGGTGACCATCCGGTGCAGCCCGTGGCGCGTCCGCGGCCGGATCGGCCTGCTCGGCGACGCGTGCCACGCCGTCGTCCCGTTCCACGGGCAGGGCGCCAATGCCGCCTTCGAGGATTGCCTCGTCCTCGACGACTGCATCCGGCGGCACGCGCCCGACTGGGAGACGGTCTTCGCCCGGTTCGAGGGCCTGCGGAAGGAGAACACCGACGCCCTGGCCGACCTCTCGATCGACAACTTCGAGGAGATGAAGCGCCACACCGGATCGCGTCTGTTCAGGACGAAGAAGGCGCTGGAGAAGCGGCTGCACCGTCTCTTCCCCACCCGGTTCGTGCCGCTCTACATGATGATCTCGTTCACCCTCGTTCCGTACGCCGAGGCGCGCCGGCGCGCGCGGCGGCAGGCGCGCGCGCTCCTCCTGACGGGAGCCCTGGTCTCGATCCTGGCGCTCCTGCTCTTGCTCTGGATGTGGGAGGTCATCCGATGGAACTGACGTACGCCCGCTATCTCAAGCTCGACCGGCTTCTCGATCTCCAGGAGCCGCAGTCCAGCCCGCCCGAGCACGACGAGACGCTGTTCATCGTCATCCACCAGGTCTACGAGCTCTGGTTCAAGCTGCTCCTGCACGAGTTCGGGAAGATCGCCCGGGATTTCTCGGCCGGAGATCTGTTCGGCGCCATCGCCACCTTCAAACGGGTGCGCATGGTCCTCAAGACCCTGGTGGCGCAAATCGACGTCCTCGAGACGATGACGCCGATGTCGTTCCTGGCGTTTCGCAGCCGCCTCGAAACCGCCTCCGGGTTCCAGTCGGAGCAGTTCCGGGAGCTGGAGTTCCTGCTCGGCTACAAGCGCCCCGAGATGCTGAAGTACCAGCCGCCCGGCAGCCCGCTGCACGAGCGGCTGAGGCAGCGACTCGCCGGGCGCTCGATCGTCGATCACTTCTACGACTTCCTGGAGACGTGCGGCGTGGCGATCCCCGCGGCGCTGCGGGAGCGCGACCCAACCCTGCCGAGTGCGCCCGACGCGACGGTCCAGGACGCGCTCCTGGGCCTGTACCGGACCCGGCCGGACGTCTCGATCCTCCTGGAGCTGATGACCGACTTCGACGAAGGGCTGCAGGAGTGGCGTTATCGCCACGTCAAGATGGTCGAGCGCACCATCGGCAACCAGCCCGGCACCGCCGGCTCACCCGGCGCCGAGTACCTGAAGGGATCGCTGTTCAAGCCGCTGTTTCCCGACCTCTGGGCGATCAGGAGCCGGGTTTGATCGTCGCGATCACCTTCATCTCGATCGCGATGTCGGTCGGCAGGCGGCTGATCTCGACGGTGGTGCGCGCCGGCCGGTTGTCGACGAAATACTCGGCGTAGATCCGGTTGTAGACCGCGAAATCGCCCATGTCGGTCAGGAAGACGGTCACGTCGACGATGGAATCCCAGGACGACCCCGCATCCTCCAGCACGGCGCGGACGTTCTGGAAGACGGATCGGCACTGGGCCTCGATGTCGTGGGCCACGACCTTCCCGCTCGCGTCGCGTGTCGTGCCCGGGATCTCCTTCGAGCCGCGGGTGCGCGGGCCGATCCCGGAAAGGAACAGGAGACTCCCGGCGCGCCGCGCGTGCGGGTAGGGACCGACCGGCTCCGGCGCCCTCGGGCTCGTCACCTCCCCTCTCCTCGCGCCCTTCATGAGATCACGCCTCCGTCGCGTGGTGCGGAAACCGGATGCACACGTTCTTCGGCTCGGTGAAGAAGCGCATCGCCTCCTCGCCCCCCTCGCGCCCGAGACCGCTCCTCTTCATGCCGCCGAACGGCACCCTGAGATCGCGCAGCAGCCAGCAGTTGATCCAGATCGTCCCCGAGACGATGCGCTCCGCCAGGCGATGGGCGCGCGGCAGGCTCTCGGTCCAGACCATGGCGGCGAGCCCGTACTCGGTGCCGTTGGCCCAGTCGACCACCTGGTCCTCGTCCTCGAACGGCGTGATCGTGACCACCGGCCCGAAGATCTCTTCGCAGTTGACGCGCGATGCGATCCCCAGATCGGTGATCACCGTCGGCTCGACGAAGAACCCGTTCCGGCAGCGCTCGCTCACCGCCTTCGCGGGCGGCCCGCCGCCGCACCGGATCCGCCCGCCCTCCTGCCGCGCCGCCTCGATGTATCCGAGGACCTTGGCGCGGTGCGCGCTCGATATCAGGGCGCCCTGCTCGGTGGACAGCTCCAGCGGGTCGCCCACCTTGAGGCGGGCCGCCCGCGCGGTGAACTCCTCGACGAAAGCCGGGTAGAGCCCCTGCTCGACGAAGATCCGCGACCCGCTCAGGCAGATCTCCCCCTGGTTGGTGAACGACGCCCTGAGGCTCGCGGCCACGGCCTCGCCCAGGCGGGCATCGTTGAAGACGATGTTCGGGTTCTTCCCCCCCATCTCCAGCGCCACCTTCTTGAACAGCGGAGCGGCGCTCTTCGCGATGTCCGCTCCGGTCACCGTGCTCCCCGTGAAGGAGAGGGTCGGGATCTCGGCGTGCCGGGCGATCGCCGCCCCGACGGTCGCGCCGCGCCCGTGGACGATGTTGAGCACGCCTCCCGGCAGACCCACCTCGCGGCAGATGTCGGCCAGCATGAACGCCGTGACCGGCGTCAGCTCGGACGGCTTCGCCACCGCGGTGTTCCCGGTCGCGAGGGCGGGCGCGATCTTCCAGGTCAGGAGGTAGAGCGGCAGGTTCCACGGGGAGATCAGCCCGGCAATCCCGCGCGGCCGGCGCAGGGTGTAGTTGATGGCCTCGTGGTCGGTGGCGTGCGATTCCGAACGGACGTGCAGGCCCGCGGTCGCGAAGAACCGGAAGTTGCTCGCCGCACGCGGGATGTCGAGCGAGCGCGCCAGCGCGATCGGCTTGCCCGTGTCGATGCTCTCGGCCCGGGCCAGGTCCTCGTGACGCGCCTCGATCCGGTCGGCGATCGCCAGGAGCAGGCGCGCGCGCTCCTCCGCCGTTGCCTGCGACCAGGCGGGGAACGCCCTTTTCGCCGCCGCGACCGCCCGCTCGACGTCGCGCTCGTCGCCGTCCGGAACCGACGCGAAGGCGGCCCCGGTGGCCGGCTCGATGACGTCGAGGAACGAGCCGGACGCCGGCTCGACCAGCTCACCGTCGATGTAATGCTTGAGCGCGTTCACGGCTACAGGCACGTCATCCGGCCCCCGTCGACCGGCAGGCTGACCCCGGTGATGTAGCCCGCCGCCGGGGTGGCGAGGAAGCCCGCCGCGGCGGCGATCTCCTCCGGGGCCGCGAAGCGTCCCGTCGGAATGTCCGCCTTCATCCGCCGCTCGACCTCGTCCTCGTCCACTCCCGCGGCGCGCGCCTTCGAGCGGATGAACGACCGCAGCCGCTCGGTCGCGGTGGCGCCGGGCAGGACATTGTTCACGGTGATCCCGAAGGGGGCCAGCTCCCCCGCGAGCGTCTTGGCCCAGGCGGCGACCGCACCGCGAATCGTGTTCGAGACCCCCAGTCCCGGGATCGGCTGCCTCACCGAGGTCGAGACGATGTTGATGATCCGACCGTAGCCCGACTGTTTCATCCCGGGGACGAGCGTCTGCGCCAGGACCTGGTTGGAGATCAGGTGAGCCGAGAAGGCCGAGAGGAAGGCGTGGGGTGAGGCCTCGACGATCGCCCCGGCCTCCGGCCCGCCGGCATTGTTGAGGAGAATCTCGACGGCACCCGTCCTCTCGACATGTCGCGAGACCAGGGCGCGCACCGACTCCGGCTCGCCCAGGTCGGCGCGCAGGTCATCGTGCCCGGTCCGCCCGCCGCCGGAGGCCGCGTCCGCCGCGGCGGCCTCGAGCTCGTCCCGCACCCTCGCCAGAGCGTCGGCGTTGCGTGCCAGAAGCGTGACCCGGGCACCGAGACGCGCCAGCTCGAACGCGCAGGCGCGGCCAATTCCCTGCGTCGCACCGCACACCAGCGCCCGCTTCCCTCCCAGCGGCCCCATCGACGGCTCCCGCGCGGAAGAATAGCGGCTCGGGCCTCGGCGGGGCAAGTCGCCGGATGTCGGGAGCCCCTACTCCGCCCGCAGCGCGTCGGTGGGGTTGATGCGCGAGGCCTTTCTCGCGGGGATGTAGCAGGCGAGCTGGGCGATAGCGATGAGCAGAACGGTGGCGGCGACGAGGACGGGAGCGCTGCTCATCGGGATGCCGGGGAAGGATGCGGCGAGGAGCCGGGTGATCCCGAAGGCGCCGAGCAGGCCGAGGGCGCAGCCGACGAGCGCGAGCCTCGCGCCGGAGGTGAGCACGAGGCGGGTGATGTCCCGGGCCTGGGCCCCCAGAGCAAGGCGGATGCCGAACTCGCCGGTGCGCTGCGCCACGGTCCGGGCCACGACGCCGTAGATCCCGAGGGAGGCCAGGCCGAGGCCCAGCGCGGCGAGCGCCGACAGCATGCTTCCGAGGACGCCCTCCTGGTAGTTGGCCCGGGCGATCGACCTGGCGGCGGGCTGGAGCTTGCGCACCGGCAGGTCGGGGTCGAGCGCCGCCACGGTGTCGCGGATGCTCGCGACCAGCGTCGCGGGCGCCATCCCGGAAGAGCGCACCGCGAGCTCGTTGAGACGCCGGGCCTCCTGGGTCATCGGCTGGTAGAGCTGATAGGGGGGCGCGCCGGTCCGGTTCGTGGCGACCGATTCGACGTCGCCGACGACGCCGACGATCTCGCCCCATTCCAGGCTCCCGCCGCCCGCCGGCGCGATGCGCCGGCCGATCGGGCTGTCGTCGCCGAACAGCCCGCGCGCCATCGCCTGGTTGATGACGAACACCCGGGGAGAGGCGAAGGTGTCGCCGCCGTTGAAGACGCGCCCGCTGAGCAGGCGGGTCCCGACCGTCTCGAAATAATGGGGACTGACGCCGTTGATGACGGCGGCCGGCTCGCGACCGGGCTCGGGAGTCTCGCGGCCGGCGACCACGTACTTGCGGGGCTCGGAGAGACCGAAGAACGGCATCGAGTAGGACAGGCTGGCGGAGGTGACGCCGGGCAGCGCCTCGAGACGCTCCAGCGCCAGGCGCTGGAACTCCATGATCTTCGTGTCGTCCGCGTAGGCGGTGGTCGGAAACACCAGAGTGCCGGTGACCAGGTTGTCCGACTCCCAGCCGTGCCGACGGTTGTTCAAGTCGTGCAGCCCGCGCGTGAACAGGGCGGCGCCGGCGAGGAGCACCATGGCGAGAGCGAACTGGCCGACGATGAGGACGTGACGGAAGCGCCGGTGGCCGCGATCGCCGATCGTGCCGCGCCCGCCGCTCTTGAGCGCGCCGATCAGGTCGAGCCGGAGCGCGAACAGCGCCGGGACGACGCCGAACGCGAGCGCCGTGAACAGACAGGCGCCGAACATCCAGACGAGCGTGTGCCAGTCGAGCGTGAGGGCGGGGCCGACGCCATTGTCGTCCGCGCCAATCACGGCGATCCAGTCGAAGGTCCACAGGGCCACCAGGATGGCGGCGAGACCGCCGGCGAACGACAGAAGGAGCGACTCCGCGAGCAACGGCCGCAGCATCTGGGTGCGGGAGGCGCCGAGGGCGGAGCGCACGGCCAGCTCGCGGGCGCGGGCCATGGTGCGGGCCAGGAACAGGTTCGCCAGATTCGAGCAGGCGATGAGGAGCACGAAGCCGGACAGCCCGACCAGCATGCCGAGGATGCGCGGCGCATCGTCCGGCAGGAACGATTCGTCGATCGGCAGCGTGCGCCAGGTCGTCTCGCGGTCGGCCGCGGGAAAGTCATGGGCCATGCGGCGGCCGAAATCGGCGATGAAGGCGGCGGACTGCGCGGGGCCGAGGGTCGCGGAGCGCCGCCCGACGAGGCGGACCCAGGCCGTGTTGCGGTCATGGATCTCCTGCCCGGTCAGGGCGAGCGGCCGGAACACGTCGACCCAGTCCAGATGGCGGAAGTCGCTGAAATTCGCCGGCAGCACGCCGACGATCTCGTGACGCTCGCCGTCGACGCGCACCGTGCGGCCGATGATCTCAGGATCGCCCCCGAAGCGATTCTGCCAGACGCGGTGACTCAGGATGAGGACGCGATGATTCCCGAACACCTCCTCGTCCGGACGGAACGTGCGGCCGAGCAATGGTCTGGCGCCGAGGGTGTCGAAGAGATTGGCGGTGGCGCGCAGACCGATCGCCAGCTCGGCCGGCTTGCCGGGCTCGGACAGGCTCATGTCCGAGGCGGCGTAGGCGGCGATGTCGCCATAACCGCCCATCTCGGCCTTCAGATCGAGATAGTCGGCCGGCGTGAAGCCGCCGCGCGGATCCTGCGGCGTGGCGCGATAGATGCGCTCCAGCCGATCGCGATCGTGATAGGGTGCCGGACGCAGCATGTAGGCGTTGAGGATGCTGAACATCGACGTGTTCGCGCCGATGCCGAGCCCGAGCGTGATGATGGCGACGACGGTGAAGCCGGGGGTGCGGCGCAGCGACTTGATGGCGCAGACGAGGTCGGGAAGGATGGTCGGGGCCCGCATGAGAGCACCTCCGGCCAGCCGATAAGCAGGAATCGCGCCAGACCCGCCGGCAGCACCGCATCGCGCTGCACGGAGAGGCCTTACGCCCGGACTCGCGGCTCCTGTGAAGGCGGCCCGCTGTCCGCTCCCGACACGCACGGTCCCAGAAACGGGATGCCGGTATCGCCGACCGCTCCGCGGCGGGCGGACGCGGGCCGTCTCTTCAGACCCGCCCGAACGCCCGCCGGAACAGGTCGTCGACGTGGCGCAGGTGGTGGCGGAGGTCGAAGCACCGGTCGAGCTCGTCCGGGCTCAGCCGGGAGGTGACGTTGCGGTCCTTCGCGAGGAGCGTCTTGAAGTCGCCCTGACCCGCCTGCGCCGCCATCGCCGCCTTCTGGACCCAGGCGTAGGCGTCGTCGCGCGTCACGCCCTTGCGGGCCAGCTCGAGGAGGACTGTCCCCGAGTAGATGAGACCGCCGCCGCTCTCGAGGTTGCGGCGCATCGTCTCGGGGTGCACGACCATCCCGGACACGATCCGCGTGAAGCGGTGGATCATGTAATCGAGCAGGATGGTGGCGTCGGGAAGGATGACGCGCTCGGCCGAGGAGTGGGAGATGTCGCGCTCGTGCCAGAGCGGCACGTTCTCGAGCGCGACCTGCAGGTAGCCGCGCAGCAGGCGCGCCAGACCGCTCATCTGCTCGCAGCCGATCGGGTTCTTCTTGTGCGGCATCGCCGAGGAGCCCTTCTGGCCGGCGCCGAACGGCTCTTCGACCTCGCCCACCTCGGTGCGCTGCAGGTGGCGGATCTCGGTGGCGAAGCGCTCGATCGAAGCGCCGCTGATCGCCAGCGCCGCCATGTACTCGGCGTGGCGGTCGCGCTGCACCACCTGCGAGGCGATCGGGACCGGCTCGAGACCCAGCGACCCGAGCGCCGCCGCCTCGACGTCGGGGTCGAGGTGGGCGAAGGTGCCGACCGCGCCCGACAGCTTGCCGACCGCGACGCGCCTTTTGGCCGAGGTCAGCCGGTCGACGTTGCGGCGCACCTCGCCGTGCCACAGCGCCAGCTTCAGACCGAACGTCATCGGCTCGGCGTGCATGCCGTGCGTGCGGCCGATCATCACGGTGTTCTTGTGCTCGAAGGCGCGCGTCACGATGGCGGCGTCCAGCCCTTCCAGCCCCCGGATGAGACGCTCGGCCGCCTCGACCATCTGCAGCGCCTGGGCGGTGTCGACCACGTCGCTGCTGGTCAGCCCCAGGTGGATGTACCAGGCGTCCGGGCCGACGCTCTCGGCCACCGTGGTGATGAAGGCGATGACGTCGTGCTGCACCGTCGCCTCGACCTCGCGCACCCGCGCCACGTCGAAGCGCGCCCGCGCCCGGATGTTCGCGGCCGCCTGCTTCGGGATCAGCCCGCGGTCGGCGAGCGCGTCGCAGACGGCCAGCTCGACGTCGAGCCAGCGCTGGAACTTGCGCTCGTCCTCCCAGATGCGGGCCATCTCGGGACGGGAGTAGCGCGGGATCATCGGTTCGGTCTCTCGAGCGCCGGCGCGGACGGCATTCAGGCCTCGTACCAGGGGGACGGCGTCCACTGATCGGCCGCGTGCAGCGCAGGCGCCAGGCCTCCGCGCCGCTCCAGCTCCCGCCGGGCGGCGCCGAGCGCCAGATCGGGCCGGTTGTTGGTCCGGCTCAGATGGGCGAGGATGACCCGGCGCGTCTTTCCGGTCGCGACCTCGCCCAGAAGCGCCGCGGCGGTCCGGTTGTCCAGGTGGCCGTGGCGCCCCTGCACGCGCTCCTTCACCACCAGCGGATACGGCCCGGTCCGCAGCAGCTCGGCATCGTGGTTCGATTCGAGCATCAGGAGATCGCAGTCCCGGAGGGCCCGGCGGACCGGCTCGGGGTCGTGCCCCAGGTCGGTGGCGTAGCCGAACCTGGTCCCCTCGCTCTCCATGGCGTAGCCGACGGTGTCGACGGCGTCGTGCGGCACGCGGAAGGCGGTGACCGTCAGACCGCCGAGGCGGAACGGCGTCATCGGCTCGACCGCGTGGTGCGCGTGAGGCCCGTGACCGTGCGGCGCGGCACGGTCGAGACCGGCCGCCCGGAAGGTGGCGGCGGTGCAGTAGAGCGGCACCTTGTGCTTGCGCGAGAACAGCGCCGCGCCCCGCATGTGATCGGCGTGCTCGTGCGTCACCAGGACGGCGTCCAGACGGTGCGGCTCGACACCGACCGCGCGCAGCCGCCCGCTCAGCTCGCGGCAGGAGAACCCGGCGTCGACCAGGACGCGCGCCCCGCCGCCCTCGACGCAGGTGGCGTTCCCCGCGCTGCCGCTGCCCAGCACCACCACCCGGATGCTCATCGCCCTCCGCGAACGGACGGACCGTCGAGCGCGTCCCGGATTGTACCTGATTGCCCCGCCGTTCTCCGCGGGCTGATCGAGGCCGCCCGGCGACCGCTACCAGACCCGGCAGGCTTCCTGGCGCACCATCGGCGAGCCGGCCGGGCACGAGAACGCTTTCTGGAACTCCGGCATGTTCGAGACCACGCCGTTCACCCGGAACTTCGGCAGCGAGTGCTCGTTGGTCTGGGCGCGCAGGCGGGCCGCCTCGTCGGTGTAGTTCGCGCACCAGGCCTGGGCGTTGGCGATGAACAGGCGCTGCTCCGGGGTGAACCCGCCGGCGGGCGGCGGAGCGCCGGCGCCGGGCGGCGCCGGATCGGCGGCCAGCGTGTCCTGCAGCGCCATGAGGGCGATGCGCAGGCCGCCGTTGTCGGCGGTGTTCTCCCCCAGCGTCAGCCGGCCGTTCAACTTGACGTCGCCGACCGCCACGAAGGCGGAGTACTCGTCGGCCAGGCAGGCGGCGCGCTTTTCGAATTCGGCGGCGTCCCGGTCGGTCCACCAGTCGCTGAGGTTGCCGCGCGGGTCGAACTTGCGTCCCTCATCGTCGAAGCCGTGCGTCAGCTCGTGGCCGATCACCGAGCCGATGCCGCCGAAGTTGACCGCGTCGTCCGCGCCGTTGTCGTAGTAGGGCGGCTGCAGGATGCCGGCGGGGAAGTTGATGTCGTTGAGCTGCGCGTCGTAATAGGCGTTGACTGTGGGCGGCGTCATCAGCCACTCGCCGCGATCGACCGGCTTGCCGATCTTGCCGAGCCGCCGCGCCACCTCGAACGCCCGGGCCCGGCCGACGTTCCCGGCGAAATCGTCGCGCGCGATGCGGACGCTGCGGTAGTCGCGCCAGACGTCCGGGTAGCCGATCTTGTTCCTGATCCCCGCCAGCTTCGCGAGCGCCTGCTTCTTCGTGACCTCGGTCATCCACGGCAGCGTCTCGATGTCGCGCCGCAGCGCCTTCTCCAGGGCCGCGACCATCTTCAGGGTGCGCTCCTTCCCCTCCGCCCCGAAGGTCCGCTCCACGTAAGCCTGCCCCAGCGCCTCCCCCAGGAGCGTGTCGGTCAGGCTGGCGCAGCGTTTCCAGCGCGGGCTGATCTCGCGGGCGCCGCCGAGCGTCCTGCCGTAGAACTCGAAGCCCGCGGCGGTGAACGGCTGGCCGAGGAACGGAACCGACGAGCGGGCCAGGCTCCAGCGCAGGTAGTCCTTCCAGTCGTCGAGCGCGGCGCTCTTCAAGAGGGCGTCGACGCCCTTGAAGAAGTCGGGGACGGCGACGTTCAGGTCCTGCGCGGGCGGCGCTCCGACGGCGGCGAAATAGCCCTTCCACTCCAGCCCCGGCGCGAGGGTCTTCAGATCACCGCGGGTCATCTTGTGGTAGACATTCTCCGGGTCGCGGCGCTTCACCTTCTCCAGCGACACGCGGGCCAGCGCCGTCTCGATCGCGACGACCCGCTTCGCCGCCGCGGCGGCGCTCTCCTGCGTGTCACCGAGCAGGACGAACATCCGCGTCACGTGGTCGCGATAGCGGTCGCGCGTCTCGGCCGAGCTGGCGTCGTCCTTGAAGTAGTAGTCGCGGTCCGGGAGGCCCAGCCCGCCCTGATCGACCACGGCGATGACCGAGGTGGCGTCCTTCGCGTCCTGCTCGGAGCCGAAGCGGAACAACAGACTGGTCGCCGTGTACTCCCGCGCCAGCGGCAGGTTGATCCCCTGCGCATGCAGACGGGCGATCGCCGCCGGCAGGGCCTTCTTCGACCTGATCGCGGCGATGCGCTCGAGCTCGGGCCGCAGCGGCTCGAGACCGCGCGCCTCGATCCCCGGCTCGTCCATGCAGGAGGCGTAGAAGTCGCCGATCATCCGGCTCACCGGTGTGCGCCCGGGATCCGGCGCGGCCGCCTTCTCGAGCAGATCGCGCAGCACGGCGAGATTGCGCTCCTCCAGCTCGCTGCCGCGCCCCCAGGCGCCCCGGTCGGCCGGGATCGGGTGGCTCTTCATCCACGGCCCGCAGGCGTACTGATAGAAATCGACGCACGGATCGGCGGCGGTGTCGAGGGACGCCGGGTCGATGCCGCGCCGATCGACGGCGTCGGCCCGCGGCGACCCGCCCGGGCCACCCGAGAGACAGAGAGCGAGCAACGCGACCGTCCAGCGCGCGCGTGACATCGGATGGACCTCCTCAGGAATGACCGGTGTGCCCGAACCCGCCGCCGCCGCGGGCGCTGGGCGGGAGCGCGTCGACCGGCACCAGACGCGGCCGCGTCACCGGCGCGATGACCAGCTGCGCGATCCGGTCGCCGCGCCTGATGGTGACCGGCTCCTGCCCCAGGTTGACGGCGACCACCTTGATCTCGCCGCGGTAGTCGGAGTCGATCGTGCCGGGCGTGTTCAGCATCGTCAGACCGTGCCGCAGCGCCAGACCGCTGCGCGGCCGCACCTGCCCCTCGTAGCCCGGCGGCAGGGCGACGCAGAACCCGGTCGGGACCATGACGCGCCGCCCCGGCTCGAGCACCACGGGCGCCGGAACGCAGGCGCGCAGGTCCAGCCCGGCGCTTCCGGGCGTCGCCGCCTCGGGCAGGGGCAGGTCGGTGTTCTCCGCCGTGCGCACCACCGCGACGGCGACCTCGGCGTCCGGCATCAGAACGCCAGGGCGACCTTGTCCATCCCCAGGTTGACGGTCTGGCCGAGGACGGCGAGGGTGCACTGCGTCGGGTCGAAGATCTCGCGCGACAGGCTCAGGACGTCCTCGCGGGTCACCGAGTCGATGCCCTCGAGAATCTCGCTCACCGTGAACTGGCGGCCGTAATAGAACTCCTGGCGCGCCAGGTTCGACATGCGGCTGCTGCTGCTCTCCAGGGAAAGCATCAGGCTCCCTTTCAGGTGGTCCTTGGCCACCTTGAGCTCTTTGTCGCCGACCGGTCCCTCCTTCAGGAGACGGAACTCGTCCAGGATCAGCTGCACCACCTCGCGGCCCGACCCGGGGGAGGTCGCCGCGTACACCAGCAGGTTGCCGCTGTCCAGGAACGAGTTGACCGACGAGAAGACCGAGTAGGCCAAGCCGCGCTCCTCGCGGATGTGCTGGAACAGACGCGAGGACATCGTCCCGCCCAGGAGGGTGTTGAGCACGTACTCCTGGTAGCGCCTGCGGGGCGGCGCGCCGAAGCACGGCACGCCGAGACAGAGATGCAGCTGCCCCAGCTCCTTCTTCTCGCGCACCACGATGGTGGCGGTCGGCCTGGGGGGCGCGATCGGCACCGGCCGCGTGGTGTTCCGGATCGGATCGAACGCGCCACGGATGGCGTCGGCCAGCCGCTCGTGGTCCAGATTGCCCGCCGCGGTGATCAGCAGATTGGCCGGCTGGTACGAGTCGCGGAAGTACCGGATCAGCATGTCCAGCTGCATCGCGGTCACCGAGGGGATGGTGCCCTGAATCGGCCGGCCGAGCGGATGCCCCCTCCAGAACGACTCGCTGAAGATGTCGTACACCAGCTCGTCGGGGGTGTCCTCGACCATCTTGATCTCCTCGAAGATGACCTTGCGCTCCTTCTCCACCTCCTCGGGGAGGAACTTCGGATGGCGCACGATGTCCGACAGGAGATCGACGGCGATGTCGAGATGGTCGTCGAGCACCTTGAAATAGAAGCAGGTGTACTCCTTGGTGGTGAAGGCGTCCATCTGGCCGCCCACGGAATCGACGATGAGCGCGATGTCCTGGGCGGTGCGCGTCTCGGTGCCCTTGAACAGGAGGTGCTCGATGAAGTGCGAGATGCCGTTCTGCTCCGGGGTCTCGTGACGCGAGCCGCGCTTCATCCAGACCCCGACGGCGACCGAGCGCAGGGTGCGCATCGGCTCGGTGATCAGGACCAGGCCGTTCCCGAACTTCTCCTTGCGGATGTCGCCCACGCCGCCCATGGTAGCACTACTGCCTGCGGGGAACCTCGACGTACTTGCCGTCCTTCCAGGTGTAGACGGTGGTCTCGTACGCCTGCGGCTGGCCCGGCTTCTCGTCGTAGGTCCGGCTGGTGATCCAGAACTCGAGCTGGCCCGTCGGGGTGTAGCGCTTCTCCACCTGTCTCCCGGCGTTCTGGAAGACCGAGGCGTACGACCCGTCCGGGGCGCGCGCGATCACCTCGATGATCTCGAGGTGTCCGCCCTCCCAGGTGACGACGTACTCGTCCCGGCCGTCGGCGTCGGCGTCCTCGATCGTCAGGTTCCTGAACCCGTCCCCCTGCTGGGTGACGTGCATCAGGCCGAACACGCCCGGCTTCTTGCTCTCGTAGAAGCGCAGCTCCGGCTTGCCTCCGCCCGGTGCGACGACCGCGGCGAAGCGGGTCCCTTCCTGATCGAGACTCCTCGCCATCACCAGCCGGTCCCCCGGACCGAG
>CAYLND010000021.1:0-35820 GCA_964384905.1 uncultured Acidobacteriota bacterium | reverse complement strand
TGCTTTATGCCTGAAAGGGAACAGCCCTTTCAACGTCTATGGTGAGAAATCCGGGTTAGCGCTGCGTGCAGCTCACGCTGGCGGCCGGGGTGTTCTCGCACCGGATCGAATCGGTCATCCCCGAGGCGAGACCGCTGCACGCGCTGGTCACCGCGCTCTCGATGGCGGCCTTCTCGGTGCCGGAGGCGCCGGTCCGGCAGAGCGTCCGGCCCATGAACGTGATGCAGACACGGCATTCGTGAGTGGCGACGCGCGTGCTGAGGTAGACGACCACCGCGCCGAACACGACGAGGAACACCAGCGTGGTCTTGGTGGTCTTTCCCATGGGGCCACTATGATAAGTTAGTTGCTCCGATGAAGAAGACCGAAGTCGAGGTCAAGCTGCGGGTCGACGAGCCGGACAGGATGCCGGCGCTCCTGCAGCAGATAGGCGCCAAGCCGATCCATCCCAGGGAGTTCGAGGACAACCAGCTGTACGACTTCCCCGACTTTTCGCTGAAGATGAACCGGGCCATGCTGCGCGTGCGGATCCAGGAGCGCGGCTCCCTTCTGACCTACAAGGAGGCGCCGAGGGTGGAGGGCGGCGCCAAGGTCCGGGACGAGATCGAAGTCAGCGTCGGCTCCGGCGAGACGCTGGTGGCGATCCTGGCGAAGCTCGGCATGCGTCCGTTGTTCCGGTATCAGAAATACAGGGCAGTCTACCAGTACGCGGAGCTCGTGATCACGGTCGACGAGACTCCGATCGGAGTCTTTCTCGAGCTCGAGGGTCCCAAGACCCTGATCGACATCGTTGCCACGCGGCTCGGTTACAAGCCGACCGACTACATCGTGAAGAGCTACCTGACTCTGTACCAGGATCACCTCAAGACCCGTGGCCTGCCGTTGAAGGACATGGTCTTTGATGCGCCCTGATCACCACGATCAGGGGATATGTTCGAGCCCCATATCTCATCTCTCACAAGGGATGTTTTGTTTTTAACTCATGAGAAGATCGACCATGATCAGTACAATTCTCCATAGCCGAATTTTCCACAGGCTTGTCCGGCGCGCCTTTCAGCGAATGTCGCGCCGCCGACTTATGGTGCAATAGCATCATGAAGGCGATGGTTCTGGCCGCCGGTCTCGGTGAGAGGATGTGGCCGCTCACCGAAGGGCGCGCGAAGCCATCGCTCCCCCTGCTCAATCGACCGATCATCGCGTTCTGTCTCGAGCACCTCGCCCGTCATGGGGTGAAGGAGGCGGTGATCAACCTTCACTATCAGCCCGAATCGATCAGGGGAACCGTGGGGGACGGCCGGAAGCTCGGGTTGAAGGCGCATTACTCCGAGGAGCCGATTATCCTGGGCACGGCGGGCGGACTGAAGAAGGCCGAGCCCCTGCTCAAGGATGCCGGCACCTTCTTCATGGTCAACAGCGACAGCCTGAGCGACTGCGACCTGAGCGCTCTCCTCCAGAAGCACAAAGAATCGGGCGCCCTGGCCACGATGGTCCTGATGCCGCTGGACGCCAGGGCGGGATACAGCACGGTGGAGATGGACGAGCGGGATCGCATCGTGCGGATCGCCGGGCAGCCCGGGGGGGAACCGGAAGTGAAGACCGGGCGATACCAGTTCACCGGGATCCATGTTCTCGAGCCGGAGATCTTCGACTTCATCCCGCCAGGAGAGAGCGATATCAATAAAGATGTCTATCCCCCGCTCATCGCCTCCGGGAAGGTCATCCGTGGGTTTGTTCACTCTGGATTCTGGAGGGAGCTCGGAAATCCCAGCCTCTACCTCGAAGGCGCCATCGCGGTGCTGCGGAGCGGCAAGGATCCGGCCTTGCAGTCGCTGCAATACCCCGGGGGCATCTATCTGGACCGCGTGCTTCCTCCGAAGCAGGTGAGCATCGAGCCCCCCGTCCTGATCGGTCGCGGGGCCATGATCGGAGCGAAGAGCGCCCTTCTCGGCGGCGTGGTCATCGGCAGACAGGCGACGATAGGCAAGGGATGTTCCCTGCGTTCGACCCTGGTTTGGGATGGGGCCCGCCTCGGGGACGGGTCGAGCCTCTCGGAATGTATCGTCACATCCGGCGTCTCCATTCCTGCCGGAGTCAGCCTGACCAACAAGATTTTTCTGCGACCGGAGGGGTACCAGGGCAAGAAGCAGAAGATGGAGCGCCTCGGGCAGTGCTGGATGACCAACCTGTGATGTCCAGCCCGGCATCGACCGCTACCCTGATCACACCCACGATCAAGCCCCTCATCGAACGCACGATCGGGGACCGGTTCCGGCTCACCGAGATAGCCGGAGACGCCTCAACCAGGAGGTTTTATCGAATCTCGACCGGGAAAAAATCAGCCGTGCTCATGGTGCACCCGGAGCCGCTCGAGCCCTCCTCACCCTTGTTCAGCAATCACAGGGTTCTGGCGTCGATCGGCGCCCCGGTGCCACGCATTCTCGGGTCGGATCCGTCGCACGGTCTCGTTCTGGTGGAGGATTTCGGAGATCAGACGCTGCAGAGCCACCTGCTTGCGGCCGCTCCCGCCTCACGGCGCCGCACGGCTCTGCGCCTCTACAGCCGGGCGTGCGATCTGATCGTCCTCCTGCATCGCAAAGGGGCGGCCGCTCTGCGACCGGACGACTTCGCCTCCAGATGCGCCCTCGATCGGGAGCGGTTTCTGTTCGAGCTCGATCACTTCCACCGGCACTTCGTCGTGGGCTTCAGGAAACGGATGCCGCAGCCGTCGGAGGAAGCGTTGCTGCGGGCCTTCTATGCCGACCTGGCCGGGGAGTGCGACCGACTGCCGCGGGTTTACTGCCATCGCGACTTCCAGTCGCGCAACTTGATGGTGCGGCGTGGCGCGCTTCGACTCATCGATTTTCAGGACGGCCGGATGGGCCCGTACACCTACGATGCGGCCTCGCTCCTGCGCGACTCCTCCCTCGACCTCGACGAGGATCTGGTCGGCGATCTGCTCGACCGTCTGTGCCTCCGGCTCGGTCACGAACCGGAAGAGTTCCGCCGCGACTTCGACCTGATGGCCCTGCAACGCAACATCAAGGATCTGGGAACCTTCGGTTTCATGGCCACGGTGCGCGGTCGCACCGAGTACCTGGCGTACGTCCCGCGCACTGTCCGATCCATCAAGCGCACGCTCGTGCGCAGCCGTTGGTACCATCTCGTCTACCCGGTTGTGGAACGGTACGTCCTGGCGGATTGAGCGCCTCAGCCGGTCTTCTGGCGCAGGAACAGACCAGGATAGAAGGCATCGCGACCTGCCCGGCCCAGAAGGAGGGCCGAGGTGATCAACCCGACGTGGGAGTACGTCTGCGGGAAATTGCCCCAGAGATCACCGGTGGCCGGGTCGATGTCCTCCGAGAGCAGGCCCAGCGGGTTGGCGCGCGCGATTACCTTCCGGAACATCTCGCGCGCCTCGGCCTCGCGGCCGACCATGACGAGGGCCTCGATGAACCAGAACGTGCAGATGAGAAAGGCGCTCTTGGGAACGCCGAAATCGTCGGCCGACCGATAACGGAAGACATAGTCGCCCTCCTTGAGGGCTGCCTCGTAGCAGGTCAGCATCTTCCCGAAGCGAGGATCGTCCGGCCGCAGGAATCCGAGCATCGCCATCAGGAGGTTGCTGGCGTCGGGCTGGCCGCCGCGGAAGGTCATGGTGAAACAGCCCAGCGATTCATTCCATCCTTCGGTCTCCAGGATCGAGCGCATCGCCGCGGCCCGGGCGCCCCACGTCTCGGCGACATCGCCCCGGCCGAGGTGGCGGGCGATCCGCTCCCCGTAATGCACGGCGGCCCAGCACATCAGGTTGGAAAAGACATGGGACCGCTCCTCCGAGCGGAATTCCCAGATACCCGCATCCGGCCTCCCGAACAGCTCGCTCGCACGGCGCACCAGCCGCTCCACCACGGCGAAATGCCCGCCCGAGTCCTGATCGACGATGCGGCGATCGAAGAAGAAGGGGAGCATGCTCAGGACGAGCTCCCCGTACACGTCGTGCTGACGGTGGCCGAAGGCGCTGTTGCCGACCCGGACCGGTCCCTGGCCGCGGAATCCGGCGAGCCAGGGAATCTCACGCTCCTCCCGGATACGCTCCCCCCCGATGCCGTAGACAGGCTGAAGAGTGGGGTCGGGGCCGTCCACGGTGACGTTCCTCAGATAGGTGATGAACTTCTCCATCTCCTCGAAGTGCCCGAGACGGTTGAGCGCGCCGATCGCAAAAAAGGCGTCGCGCAGCCAGCAGTAGCGGTAGTCCCACGTCCTGCCGGTGCCGGGCGCCTCCGGGATCGACGTCGTCGTGGCGGCGATCACCGCACCGGTGTCCTCGAAGATGTGGAGCTTGAGCGTGAGGGCCGAGCGCAGCACCTCGTCCTGGTAGTCGGAGGGGATGCTGCAGTGCTTGCACCAGGTGCGCCAGTACGCGATCGTCCTCTCCAGGAACTCCTCCGAGAGATAACGGATCGGGCCGTCGAGCGGCTTCCCGTACGTCAGGACGAGATAGCGCGTCTGATCGAGAAGGAACGGCGTCGCATCGAGGATGTAAGTCAGGGCGACGTCGGTGGTGAGCCGAAGGTCCTGAGCGTAACCGCGATACGCGAGGTGATTGCTTCCGGTGGTGGGGGTCGCGCGCTCGCGCCCGTAATCGAGGGTCGGCTCGCAGCGCACCGCGACCCGCGGAGTCCCCTGGATCGGCCGCAGGATGCGGATGAGGCACGGCGGCCTGAAGTAGCGATCGAACTGGTAGAACCGCGGCGCGAAGTCGAGGACCTCGAACGCCGTGCCGTCCTCCGCCTGGTACTTCGTGGACAGGACGCAGGTGTTCCTGAGGTACTGCTGCGCCGTGGTGAACGGATGCACCGGCCGGATGGAGAGCGCGCCGCCACGCTCCGGGTCGAGAAGGTGCGCGAAGACGGGCGAGGCATCGAATCGTGGCAGACAGCACCACACCACCGACCCGCCCGGATCGATGAGGGCGCTGAACTGACAGTTGCCAACGATCCCCAGGTCGAGGTTGCCCACGCTCTCCTCCCCGTCCCGCGGCCGGACGACCTATTAGACATGAAGGCTCCGTGGGCCGACAAGCGGTCGGACCGGGAATCGCGTGGTATCATGGATCTCCTTCAACCAGCTCACTGATGCGCGGAGGGAGTGTCTCATGACGAGACCCGGTCCGTCGCGTCTCATCGTCCTTTCCAACCGCGGCCCTTACACCACCGCGGTCGTGCGCCACAGGGCGGTGCTCCGTAGAAACACCGGCGGACTCGTGACCGCCCTCGAACCGGTGCTGCGCAGCCAGGGAGGGATCTGGATCGCCTGGGACGACCGGCCACCGGGCCGGCGCCGGCCGACGCCCCTGGAAGGCCGCGAGCCGTTCCGGCTGCGCCTTGTGCCGCTGGGGGATCAGGCAGCGTCCAACTATTACCACGGCTTCTCGAACCGCGTCCTGTGGCCGCTCTGTCATGGATTCCTCGACAAGTGCCGCTTCGATCAGTCCTACTTTCGCGACTACACCCGCTGCAACACGGAATTCAGCAAGGCCGCCATCGAAGAGGCCTCGCGGGAGGATGTGATCTGGGTCCATGACTACCACCTGGCGCTCGTGCCCGGCCAGATCCGGGTCGCCGCCCCGCACCTCAAGACGCTGCTGTTCTGGCATATCCCCTTTCCTCCGGCGTGGGCTCTCCGGGCCATGCCCTGGGCGCGCGAAATTCTGTCGGGGATGTTGGGCGCGGACCTGATCGGCTTCCACACGCAGGAGTACGTCAGAAACTTCCTCGAATCGTGTCGCGTCCTCCTCGGCCTGCGCACGGCGGACGACGAGGGCGAGGTCCAGTTCGGCCGGCGCCGGACGCGGGTGATCGCCTGCCCGATCGGCGCGGACGCCCGGGCCTTCGACGCTCTCGCCCGACGTCCCGGGGTGCTCCTGAAGGCGCACCTTCTGCGCAAGAGCCTCGGCGTCGACCAGATCGTCCTGGGCGTGGATCGTCTCGACTACACCAAGGGGATCCTGGAGCGCTTCCTGGCGTACGAGACGTTCCTCAAGAAGTACCCGCGGTATCGCGGCCGGCAGGTTCTGCTCCAGGTCGCCGTGCCGAGCCGGACGCGCGTCCATGATTACGCGCAGCTCCGGCGGCAGATCGACGAGACGGCCGGACGCCTGAACGCCCTGTACGCGGAGGGCAGCTGGCTGCCGATCCGATACTCCTACCGCTCCATCTCGCGGGGCTCGCTTGCGGTTCTCTACGCCGCCGCGGATGTCGCCCTGATCACGCCCCTGCGCGACGGCATGAATCTCGTCGCCAAGGAATACGTCGCCAGCCGCACCCGAAACGACGGGGCGTTGATCATCAGCGAGCTGGCCGGCGCGGCCGAGGAGATGGAGGAGGCGATGGTGGTCAATCCGTACGACCTCGAGGAAGTCTCCGACACGCTCCAGCGGGCCATCGACATGCCGCTCAAGGAGAAGGGCGAGCGCATGCGGGCGCTGCGCCGCGGGGTCCTCGATCACGACATCCACTGGTGGATCCAGACGTTCCTCAGAGCCGCCGGGGGACCCCTCGCTCCCTTCCCCTTGCGGCGCAGCCCGGCGCGGCCGTTCGCCGCGGCGAGCGAGGCGGCCGCCTGGATCCAGTCGGTGGGCGCCGCCGGCGCCCGCGAGGTGGATTGAGCGGCGATGGCCAGCCGACCCGAGGACATCGCCCGCCTTCTTCCCGCCGATGGCCGGACCGCGATCTTCCTCGACTACGACGGAACGCTCGTCCCGTTCCATGACGAACCCTTCCAGGCGACCCCCGGACCCGAGCTGCTCGATCTCCTCGACCGCGTGTCCGCGGCCCCGCGCCGCGAGGTGGTGATCGTCAGCGGGCGCACGGCGGAGGATCTGCGACGTCTGCTGCCCGGGCATGCGCGCTGCCACATGCTGGCGCTCCACGGGGCGCAGTACATCGACCCGGGCGGTGGTGTCGTCGATCGCGTCGATCTCGGGGTCTGCCGGGCCGGCGTGCAGACGGTCGCCGAGGAATGTCGATCGATCCTCGATGCGGCTCCGGGGGCGCGTCTCGAGAACAAGGAGGCCGGTCTCTCGCTTCACACGCGAGCGTGCGATCCGGTCTCCGAGCGCCGGGTCATCCACCAGTTCCTCGAGATCGCCGGACGGGCGACGTCCGGCGGCGCCCTGTCGATCCTGCGCGGGTCCCGGGTCGTCGAGCTGAAGCCCGCCGCCGCCGACAAGGGCTCGGCGGTCCTGTGGCTCCTGCGATGGTTCGGACCCTCCTGCTATCCGATGTACGTCGGGGACGACGCGACGGACGAGGACGCCTTCCGGGTCCTGCGCGACCGGGGCGCCACGGTCCGGGTCGGCCCGGCCGGGCAGGACACGCTGGCCCGACATCGGCTCGACGATTCGAGCGCCGTGCGGAATCTCCTGGAGCTGATCGCGGCCTCCCCCGCGCCGGTGGGATAGACTTCCCTCATGCGCGGCTACCGCCTGATGACCATCGCCGGGATCCAGGTCCTGATCGATCCCAGCTGGGTGTTCATCTTCGTCATGGTGGTCTGGAGCCTCGCCAAGGGGTATTTTCCCGAGACCGAGCCGCGGATCACCGGGCCCGGCGCCTGGGCGCTCGGGGTCGTGGCGGCGCTGCTGATGTTCGCGTCGGTCCTGGTGCACGAGCTGTCGCACGCCCTGATCGCGAAGCGCGCCGGCATCGACGTCCCGCGCATCCGCCTGTTCCTGTTCGGCGGAGTGTCGGAAATGGCCGCCGAGCCGACGAGTCCGGCGGTCGAGGTCCGGATCGCGGCCGCCGGTCCGCTGACGAGCTTCGCCCTGGCGGTGCTCTTCTTCGCGCTGTCCCTCACCGGCCTGCCGTCGATCGTCTACGGAGGGCGCAACGTCACCGACTACCTGGCCGGGATCAACTTTCTCCTCGGTCTGTTCAACCTGCTGCCGGGATTCCCCCTGGACGGCGGCCGCATCCTGCGCGCCTGGCTCTGGGCGCGCCGTGGCGAGCTCCTGCCCGCCACGCGGACGGCGGGTCGGGCCGGCTCGTTCGTCGGCTTTGCGCTGATGGGGCTCGGTCTGGTGCAGCTCGTGGCGGCCCGCGATCTCTCGGGTCTCTGGATGATCCTGATCGGCCTGTTCCTGCATCAGGCCGCCGGCTCGAGCTACCAGACGCTGCTGTTCCGCGACGCCCTCTCCGGAGTCCACGTGCGGGGGCTGATGACCCAGCCGGTCATCACCGTGCCCGAGCACGCCAGCCTGGAGGAGCTGGTGCAGGACTACTTCTTCCGGCACCCGCGCGGCAGCTTCCCGGTCGCCTCCGGCGACCTGTTTGCCGGCATGGTGTCGCTGGAGCAGCTCAAGAGCGTGCCGCGCGATGAGTGGGTGCGCACGCCCGTGCGGCGCATCATGACGCCCGCTTCTTCCATCCGCCCGCTCGCGCCCGACGACGACGTGGTCACCGCGCTCCAGGCGATGGTGCGGGGCGACGTGGGTCGTCTGCCGGTGGTCACGGAGGGACGCATCATCGGGATCCTGAGCCGCCGCGACGTCATGCGACTGTTCAAGATCCGCTCCGATCTCGGCGCCTGATGCCGCCGCTCACCTCCCGGCGCCTGGTCCTGTCGCTCGGCGCCCTCGCGGCCGTTCTTCTGCTCGGTGTCGCCGTCTGCGCCAGCATCGGAAGCAGCCACTACACCCTCCTCGATCTGGTCCGGACGATTCCCGACCGTGAGGTCGCCACGGCGACCATCCTGCGGGTGCGTCTGCCGCGCATCCTGATGGCCGCGCTCGCGGGCGCCGCGCTCGGCGCGGCGGGCGCGACCTTCCAGGCCGTTCTGCGCAACCCCCTGGCCGATCCGTACATCCTCGGCGTGTCGGGCGGCGCCGCGCTCGGCGCCTTCCTGGCCACGGCGCTCGGTCTCGAAACGCTGCTGCCGGCCCTGCCGGTGCGGGCGGCGGCGGCGTTCTCCGGGGCGATCGCCACGGTCGGTGTCCTGGTCCTGCTGTCGAGCGCGCGGGGGCGGGTCGTCTCCTACCCGATGCTGCTGATCGGGGTGATCCTGAACACGGTCTACCTGGCGCTCATCCTTCTGATCGAGACCATCGTCGAGTTCTCGCGCCTGCACGGCGTGCGGCTGTGGATGATCGGCAACATCCCGATCGAGAACTACGGGCTGATCGGCGGTCTGTCGGTGATTCTGATCGCGGGCGTGGGGGGTCTGGCCCTCCTCGGCCGCGATCTCAACCTGATGTCGGCCGGCGAGGAAACGGCGCGCGCGCTCGGCGTGACGGTCGAGAGGACGCGTGTCGTGACCGTCCTTCTGGCGTCTCTGATCACCGCCCTCATGGTCTCGATCGCGGGGCCGATCGGATTCGTCGGTCTCGTCGTGCCGCATGCGACCCGCTTGATCGTCGGTCCGGATCACCGGCTGCTCGTGCCGGCCGCGGCGCTCACGGGCGCCTGCTTCCTGATGGTCACCGACACCGCGGCGCGAACGCTGATGGCGCCGACCGAGCTCCCGGTCGGCGTGTTCACGGCGCTCCTGGGCGGTCCGTTCTTTCTCTGGCTGTACCGGAGACAGGGGGGCGGCGGCTACTTTGAATAGCGCCCCCGTCCTGGAGGCCCGCTCCGTGCGCTTCCGCCATCACGAAGCCGCGGGGGCGCTGTTCGACGGCCTGTCGCTGTCGCTGGCCGCCGGTGAGTTCGCCGGCATCATCGGCCCGAACGGGTCGGGGAAGACCACCCTCCTGCGCCTGCTGAGCGGTATGGTCTCCCCGGAGGCGGGGGATGTCCGCCTCGATGGGCGGGCGATCCCCGGGATCCCTCCGCGCGAGCGGGCGCGGCTGGTGGCGGTGGTCTTCCAGGAGACCCGGGTCCTGTTCAATTTCAGCGTCCTGGAGATCGCGCTGATGGGGCGGGCTCCCCACCTGGGGTCCTGGGGTCTGGAGCGCCGGGAGGATTTCGAAGCGGCGCGGGCCGCGCTGCGCGACATGGATCTGACCGAGCAGGAGGACAGGCCGCTCCAGGAGCTGAGCAGCGGCGAGCGCCAGCGGGCCCTGCTCGCCCGGGCCCTGGCCCAGGAGGCGCGCATCCTCCTCCTGGACGAGCCGACCGCCTTCCTGGACCTGAAGCACCGTCTGCAGATCTACGACATCCTCGCGCGCCTGAATCGCGAGCGCGGCCTGACGGTGGTCGCCACCAGCCACGACCTGAATCTGGCGGCCCGTTACGGCTCGCGACTCGTCCTGATGCACCGCGGCCGGCTCGCCGCGGACGGCCCGCCGGACTCGGTTCTGACGGCGGCGCTGATCCGCGAGGTCTACGAGACCGAGACGAGGATCGAGCGCGACACGACGACCGGTGCTCCGTTCGTAGTGCCGATCGCCCCTCGGCGCTGAAGTCCCTTCACCGGAGCCCGCCGCAGCCCGCCTCCGGCGGGAGGGCTCAGCGACCGAGCGCCGCGGAATCGGTTCGCGCCGCCATGGGGACCGAGGCCGCGCCCGCGCGCCGGAGGGCCCACCACACGCCCGCGACCACGAGCAGCGTCCCGCCGAAGGTCGCGACGATTGTGGCGCCGGTCGGCAGGTCGAGCAGGTACGAGAGCACCACGCCGCCCGCCGAGACGAGCGCCCCCATGGTCCAGCCCAGGGCGAGGCGCGGCCCGAGTCTCTCCGCGAACAGCATCGCCGTCACCGAGGGGACGATCAGGAAGCAGAAGACCAGCAGGACGCCCGCGATCGCCACCGAGGAGGTCACCACGAAGCCGAAGGAGACGTAGAAGAGGAAGTCCCAGAAACGGATGTTCCAGCCGCGCCGCTCGGCCTCCATCTCGTTGAGCGACATCAGCAGGAAGCGCTCGCGGAACACGTAGTGGAAGAGACCGACGAGGGAATACAGCACCGCCGTCTTGAGCAGCTCCGGCCAGGTCACCGAGAGGATGTTGCCGACGAGCATCTCCTTCAGGTGCTCGGTCTCCTGCGTCGCCTTCGACATCACCAGGATGGCGACGGCCGCCGAGACGGCGTAGACGATGCCGATGATCGCCTCCTGAGGGATGCGGGTCCTGCGATGCACGCGCGAGACGGAAAACACGGCCGCGCCCAGGAACGTGAATCCGAGGGAGTAGAAATAGGCGGTCGGCGAGTGCAGGTCGTTCCCCATCAGATAGGCGACGGTCGTTCCCAGGGCGGCGATCTGCGCCAGCGAGAGATCGACGAAGATGACGCCCCGCTCGACGACATGGACGCCGAGATACGCGTGGATCCCCGTCAGGATCAGGCTGGCCACGAAGGCGGGAAGCAGCAGCTCGGTGAGGCTCACGGCCGGTTTCCTCCGAGGACCTTGACGAGCGCGTCCATGTCCGTGTCGAACAGCGCGAAGTAGTCCTTGATCTCCGGCGTTCCTCCGACCGAGGGATAGAAGACCAGGACCGTCGCCCCCGTCTTCTCGGCGATGTATTTCGGCGTCTTCGTGTCGAAGTACGGCTCGACGAGGATGGCCTTGATCTTCTGGCTGTTGATGAGGTTGATGATCTCCAGGGTGTGGCTCGGCGTCGGAGGGATCCCGGGCTTCGGCTCGATCTGGCCGGCGACGTTGAGGCCGAAATGCTTCGCGAAGTTCGGCCACGAGTTGTGGAAGGTGACGATCGGGGCGCCGGCGAATGGCGCCAGCTTCGCCCGCCATTCCCGGTCCTTCGCGTCGAGCTTCGCTTCGAAGGCGGACAGGTTCTTCTCGTACACGGCCCGATTGGCCGGGTCGAGCTCGGCGAGCTTCGCGGCGATCGACCGCGCGATGACCCGCCCGTTGTCGGGGTCGAGCCAGTAGTGGGGATTGCCGAAGGGGTGCACGTCCCCCATCGCGCGAGTCACCTGGGCGGTCGGGCGCTGCAGGATCTCGCATCCGTTCGACACGTCCAGGTAGCCGGCGTTGCCGGGGTGCAGCCTGTCGTTGCGGGACTGGTCGATCAGCGGCGGGAGATAGCCGATCTCGAGCTCGAGGCCGGCCACGATCAGCAGATCGGCGCGCGACAGCTTCAGGATGAACGACGGCTTGGCGTCGACGAAGTGCGGGTCCTGGTACCCTTTCGCCAGCGACTGCGCCTCGACGAGGTCGCCGCCGATCGAATCGGCGATCGAGGAGAAGTCGTCCAGGGTCGAGACGATGTGCACCTTCGCCAGAGCGATCCCGGCGGAGAGCGGAACGACCAGCAGAGCGATCAGCAAGCGCTTGAGTCGCGTCATCGATCGCCTCTCAGAAGGGATGGGCGCCGTGGGCGCCGATGGCGAACTGCACCTGGAAGAGAGCCTCGTCGGCCGTCTCGCCGGTGGCGTAGATCCGCCTGCGCAGCTCGCCGCGGAGCTGTGAGAACTCGCTCGGCCAGAAGGTCAGGATGGCCGCCTCGCCCCGGTCGCTCAGCGAGGCATCGTCGGCGTTGTCGGCCCGCTCGTAGCGCGCCCCGACGAACCAGCGCTTGGCGAGCTGGTACTCCCCCGAGAGGAACCAGCCCTCGGCGCTCTCGGTGCCCGCGAGCTCGTCCTTGCGGCTCCGGATGAACTCGCCCCGCACGCTCGCCGAGCGGTAGGTCGCGGTGCGCAGCGGCTTCCAGCGGAACGTGGCGTCGATTCCCTGGAGGCGCGTATCGGAGGTGTCCGTGATCCCGTTGGGACCGACGCCGTACGACAGGCCCACGTCTAGGTTCGTCGATTCGGTGAGATCGCTGAAGACCCGGTAATGCGCGTTGTAGGCCAGATCGCCCCGGCTCGGCGCGGCGAACAGACCGCCCGTATCGCCACGGAACACCTGCGCCGTCACTTCCGAGAAGACGTCGCCGGGCAGAGGGATCAGCTTCGCGAGCGAGACACCGGTGCCGATCCAGCCTTCCTCCCCGCCGAGGAGGTTGACCACCGGGAGCGGCTCGTCCGGCCACGGGAGCACGTGCAGGTGCAGCGTGTTGATCTTGCCGAACGAGGTGCGCATCCGACCGACCTTCGCCAGAAGGCCCCACGGAAGCGAGGTGAAGCTGACCACCCCTTCCTCGACGCCGACCCCATCCTCGCCGAACGACAGGAAGAAGTCGGCCCGCGCGTACGGATCGACCACCGCCTGCAGGCCGAGCTCCGACTCGCGCAGATCCGCCGCGGGGAGGGTCGCGGTGTGGTTCGAGCCCCCGACCCCCAGGAAGTTCCCGATGACCGAGACGCTGGGGTTGAAGTAGTTCGAGGTCTGGGATGGTGCCGCCGTCGGCACGGAGACCGGCGGCGCGCTTGCCGGCGCGCCCTTCAACGTCGCGATCTCGGCTTCGAGGGCGGCGATGCGCGCGTCGTAGACGCGCTGCATCTCCGCCAGCCGACTTTCCAGCGCGGCCACTCGGTCCTCGCCCGGAGGATCCGGACGAGCCGGCTCCGGGGCTTCGGCGAGCGCCAGACCGATGGCGCCCGGCAGTAGCAGAACGACGATCGACATCTTTCTCATGCGTTTCCTCTCTGTCCGATGAATCGAACCTGAGCTCGCCCACTCCATGCAGGCAGGTCACAGTCTTCGGTGTCGAATGCCGAACGTCAGACTGAGGGCGGAGCGCGAGAGGAGACGTCCGGTGCCGGCCGCGCCATCGTCTTGGGGACCGACGGCGCGCGAACGCGTCCGACCAGGCGGATGGTCGGCGAGGGGCAGGGCGGCTGGGTGATGTCGGCCGTGGCCCCCAGGGCCCAGACGCAGGCGAAACAGTGGAACTCGACGGCGCAGCCATCGTCGGTGTGCTTCATCCAGGCGGCGACGCTCGCGAGAACGAAGCTCGCGAGGACGAACGCGCACACCGCCACCAGCGCACCGTGACGACGAGGTCTTGGCATAGTCGGAGGGAGTCTACGCCCGCCGCGCTGAGCGGTCAAATGCCCCGCGGCCGGGGACGTCCCGAAGGGGGGTCAACGCCCGCCGGTGACGCCTTCCAGATGCTCCCGGAGGATCCGGTAGACTTCGGTGTTTTCGAGCGTTCCGTGGACCCGCTCGGCGCCCGCACCCCAGGCGTAGAGCGCCACGTCCACACCGGTGTGGGCGGCGCTGGCGAGCGGTATCCCCGAGGGGCGGGGATCCTCGGGGCCATGAGGCGGATGGCCGCTCTGCTTGGCCGTGCCCGGGCCGCTCGTGAAGCTGAGGACGGGATACGGAGCGTCCTCCTTGTCGCCCTGCGGGTCGCGGTAGGTTGACCAGAGACCGTCTTTCTCGTCCGGATAGCCGTTGAGGGCGAGGCCGCCGGTCTCGTGATCGGCGGTCACCAGGACCAGGGTGGTCTTCGGGTCGAGCCGGTCCACGGCGATCCCCACCGACTCGTCGAACGCCGCCGTCTCGTCCACCAGCGTGCGCGCCCAGTTGGCGTGACCGGCGTGGTCTAACCGCCCCCCTTCCACCATCGGTAAGAACGGCAGTCCCGAGCGCTTCAGACGGTCCACGGCCCAGCGGGTCATCTCGGGCAGCGTCGGCACGCCCCGCCCCTCGGGAGGGACCGAGGCGGCCGCGTCGCCGGCCTTCTGATTCCTGGCGAGCTCGATCGTCTCCTGATAGGGAAGATGCCCTTCGGCGAACAGACCGAGAACATGTCGATCGAGAGTGGCGACCGCGTCCAGGTCCTGCTCCGTCTCGACGATCGTCCAGCCGCCGCTGCGAGCGAGGGCCCTGAGGTCGTCCGGGAAGAACTTCCGGCCGCCCCCGAGCAGAACATCGATCCTCGAAGCCACGGCCTGCCGGGCGATTCCGGCCTCGTTGTCGCGATCCTTCTCGACGGCGTAGAACGCCGCCGGCGTGGCGTGCGTCACGGTGGTCGTCGTCACCAGCCCGACGCGCAGGCCCCGTTTCTTCGCCCAGAGCGCGATCGACTCCAGCCGGGCGCCGTCCTGCTTGCCATGGACCGCCGAGGCGTCCTCGTCGAGCACGCCGTTGACCGTCTTCTGCCCGCACGCCATGGCGGTCGCCGCCGCCGCCGAGTCGGTCACCGGGCTGTCGGCGGAATAGGTCCTCGACAGGGCGGTGTAGGGCAGCCGATCCATGCGCAGAGCCCCGCGGGAGCCGCCCCGCGCCACCCGCGTCACGGTCACGTACGCCGGCCCCATCCCGTCGCCGATGAACAGCACGGCGCTGCGCGCCAGTCCGGACGCAGGGCGGCCCGCCGGCGCCGTTCGCACCGGCGCCCTGCCTTCCGTGGCGCGCACGGTGACGACCAGGACGGCCGCGACGAGCGTCGCACCGAGGAGCGCGGCGACTCGCGTCGCACGAGCCGTCCGGGCGAGCACGCCAGGAGCCGTCGACGGGCCCCCGGTGCGGTCTCCCCGTCCCGTGCGGAAGCGTTCGCCCCTCGGCATGGTCGCGGAGGTTAGCACGGTTTTCTTCGGACGGCAGGACGCGCCTGCGGGACGACGCTCAGCGTCCCGTGGTCGGGTTCTTGATGGGGAACGGAAGGATATTGGGTCCGCGCTCGAGACGGGCGTTCTTGCGGGCGGCCTTGTTCTGGTACATGTTGTGGTCGGCTCGCACCAGGAGGTCCTCGAAACCTTCGCCATCCTGAGGGAAGAGGGCGATGCCGATCGACAGACCGGAGCGGGCCACCTTCCCCTCCTCCAGCCGCAGCGTGAACAGATCGACCGCCTGCTGGAGACGCTCCGCCAGGAGCGCCGCCGGGGCGAAGCCGGTCATCGGCAGGAGGGCGGCGAACTCGTCGCCCGAGAGACGCACCAGCACGTCGCGCTCGCGCAGATGGCTCTTCAGGACGCGGCCGACCTCGGACAGGTAGCGGTCGCCCACGTGATGGCCGAACCGGTCGTTGATCCCCTTGAAGCCATCGAGATCCGCCTCCAGGAACGCCATCGGCTGGCCCGCCTGCTGGCTGCGGGTCTTCTCCTGGTCGAACACCTGACGCAGGTAGCGCGAGTTGGGGAGATTGGTCAGGGCGTCGGTGAGCGCCGACTCCTCCGTTTCGGCGAAGATCGTGCTGTTGAACACCGCCGAGGCCGCCAGCTTGCCGATGATGTCCATCATCCGGACGTGATCGTCGAGGCACGGCACGTCCTTCTGGAAATACAGCGTGATCGCTCCGAGCACCCTGCCGTCGTGACCGAGCGGGAAGGCGGCGACGGTCGCATAGTCGGACAGATCCACCCCTGCGCCGCCCAGATCAAGCTCGGGGCTGCTCGAGAATCTGTTGCGCCCGTGCGTCACCGTCCAGCCGGTGATCCCCTCTCCCAGCCGCAGCGATCGCCCGCGCAGACTCTCGGCGTTCGCGCCCGCCGCGAACCGCGCCGATAGCGTCTCCCCGTCGTCCTCCAAAAGGTAGATGACGCAGGATCGATATGGCACGAGCTGGCCGATCTTGGCCGCGACGATCTCGAGCACCTCGGACAGACGGAGCGACGAGCCCAGCGTCTGCGCGATCTCGTAGAGGGAATAGACCTCGCGGTGCGCCGAGGAGATGCTGCTCAGGACCGAAGTCTGGCGGCCCAAGATCGCGCCGGCGGGATCGCGCTCGAGCCAGACGCTGGTCTCGGGGGGCGCGGCCGGCGGCTCCACGGACTCGGTGCCTGCGGGCGAGCCGGATATCCCGTCCGCCCCGATCCCCTGGTACAGCCGATCGCCGAACCCTCCCGCGTCCTCACCGCCCGGCAAGGGCCCGCTCCAGAGACCGAGCGCGTCGAGCGACGCCAGCGGGTCCAAGCTGGGCTCGCGCTCTCCCACCGCCACGGCGCGCGCGCTCTCAGGGGGGCGGTTCCCCGCCTGCACGATCGCGTCGAGACCCTGACGCAGGACCCTCACCACGGCCGGATCGAACTGGAGGCCCGACCAGGCCTCGATCAGCGCGCAGGCTTCCTGGTGCGACTTGGCGCCGCGCCAGGCGCGGTCGGACGTCAGCGCCTCGAAGGCGTCCGCGACCGCGAGCACCCGCGCCGCGAGCGGGATCTCCTCGCCCTTCAGCCCGTCGGGATACCCCGAGCCGTCCCAGCGCTCATGGTGGTGCCGGATCGCGGGGAGCACCGGGTAGGGGAACTGGACGTTCGCCAGGATGTCGGTCGCCACCGACGGGTGGGCTTTGACTTTCTGGAACTCCACCTCGGACAGCTTCCCCGGCTTGTGCAGAAGATGATCGGGGATGGCCAGCTTGCCGATGTCGTGCAGGAGCGCTGCGGCGCGCACCGCCTCGTGCTCTTCCCTCGGTATCCTCATCCGGGCGGCCAGCTCGAGCGCGTACGCCTGCACGCGACGCGTGTGCCCCTGGGTGTGCGGGTCCTTGGCGTCGATCGCCAGCGCGAGGGCTTCGATGGTCGACAGGTGGACCTGCATCAGGTCGTCGAGGCGCCGCAGGTTGTCGGCGACGTGGCGCTTGTAGGAGCGGTACACGCCGACGGCGAGCAGCAGAATCGGAGGGATCACGACGCAGGAGACCAGACCGATCTGCCCGATCAGAAGAAGCGAGAGCGCCGCCGCCGTGGTGCCGAGCAGAGCGGCGCCGGCGGCCGTGACCGCCATCAGATAGAGTCTCCCTCCTGGTCCGCTGGTCTGCATATCACCCCGCGAGGATCGCCGGCAGGGCCGCTTCAGTCCGCCCGCCTGTCGGGCGGACACGGGACAGACAGCCACCGCCTTGGCAACACATCGCAACGCCCATGCCATGACGAGGCGGCTTTGCGCTGACCCTCACCGACAGGCGTAAGTCATGGGAATCGATTGACTTAGCGCCAGGATTCCGGATTCGCTTTCGGCCCGGCGTCAATTCCCGATGGGCTCGATGCGGCGGTTCGGGTCCAGAACGACGACACCCCGCCGCGATGCCAGGTTGACGGCCGATCAACTGTTGCAGAGGCTGTCTTTGCGGGTTTTCGGGTGTGTACACGTCACGCCTGCCGAACGCACCGGTGTGCGGATCTCGTGCATGAGGAGCGGTCGCTCTCGAGTCATCTCCACGGCTCGGGACGGAAAAAAGGCCGGTCCCGCTGCCAGGTCGGGACCGGCCGGCCGCAGGGTTCGCCTGCGTGTCAGCCATGCACGATTCGCTTAGAGCGGCAGTCCTCCTTTCGT
Source organism: uncultured Acidobacteriota bacterium (assembly GCA_964384905.1). GTDB lineage: Bacteria > Acidobacteriota > Polarisedimenticolia > Gp22-AA2 > Gp22-AA2 > Gp22-AA3. The sequence goes on along the minus strand of CAYLND010000021.1, from coordinate 17,767 downwards.
CCGCACCAGCCTGTCGAGGCAGGCGCGGTAGGTGAGGTAGAGAATGCCGGGGAAGGGCAGGATGGCAAAAGCGGAGGCGACACCCAGCTCGCGCACGACGCAGAAGACGATCGCGGCCGCCACCGCGCCTGCGAGATACGCCGTGCCCGCCCAAGGCGAGGAATCCTGCCAGATGGCGACCAGCGACTGGCCTTCCTTCAGAGCGACGACGCCGGAGACCAGCGCGGTGTTCAGCGCGTATTGCGTGAATGCCAGGGCCGCGACCGGCACCATCAGATCGAGCGCCGAGAAGCCCGGTCCCCACAGGCCGCCGCGCTGGAGAAGCCGGGCGAACACGCGGGCCGACAGGTTCACGGAAAGCGCCATCCCCGCGGTGTTGAACACCTTCTTGTGCCAGGTTCCCCTGTCGCGGCTCGACGACGCGAACCCGTCGAGCGCCGCGGTCAGGGTCGCGAGATCGCCTCCGAAGACCATGACCGACAAGAAGATGAAGGCGTCCGAGAACGACACCCGGCAGGTCGGCAGCGGCAGCTTCACCGACAGCCTGCCGACCAGCACCGTCAGGATGGCGATCCCCAGCCACGCCAGCTGACTGGTCTCGAACCCGAGGGCGAACAGGTTGCTCATGCTCGCCACCAGGACCGCCGCCCCTGCCGCGGCTACCACGCCGATGTACAGGTTGCCCTTCACGTCGTTTCTCCGGGAGTCGATCGCTTTACCAGCCATCGGCGATGCCCCAGATGAGGCCGGAGTCGTAGATACCCCAGATGAGACCGGCGTCGAACCCACCGTACCCGCTGAAGCCCCAGATGAGGCTGGACGGCCCGACGTTGAAGAAGTCGCTCGAGATCAGGCGGTCCTGCCAGATGAGACCGGACGCCGACATGGCATCCGACCAGATGAGCCCGCTCGGCTGCGGCGTGCCGGAGGTCCAGGTGACGTAGTTCCACTGGTTGTTGTTGCCGAACACCACGTAGCCGTCGGCATACAGGCCGTCGTAATAGGTGACACCGTCTCCCCACGCGTCATACCGTCCGATGCCCCAGATCAGCGACTGGGCATAGGCGGCCTGCTCCGCGGTGAAGATCGAGTCGCCACGCAGCATGCCACCACCCCAGATCAGGCTCTGGCTCCAGGCCACCGTCTCGCCCGCGATCGTGCTCTGCGGCGCCGGCAGACCCGTCACGGCCAGCGGCGTGCCGGCCGGGAGCGCGTACGAATAGGGACTGAGCGACTTGGCCATCCGGACGGCGCCGTCCACGTTCAGCATCCCCGCCCCTTGCTCGAACAGGTCGGGCCCGTTCATGATCTGGGCGGTGTACATCAGGATCGCCTTGACCAGATTCGGCGTCAGCCCCGGGTTGGCCTGCATCATCAAGGTCACGGCGCCCGAGACGACGCCGGTCGACATCGAGGTGCCGCTCAGGATCATGTAGCGGCTGACCTTGTTGATGTTGTTCCCGGTGTCGACGTGCAGGACGGGGTAGGTCGTGACGAGATAGTTGTTGTAGCGCTCCAGCGACACGACGCGGCAGCCGGGCGCGACCAGGTCCGGCTTCACCAGGTTGTCGTACACCACCGCGCCGGTCAGCGGATCGGTCGTGTGCGACCGCGTCGGCCCGCGCGAGGAGAACGGGGCGATGGTGTCGTCGGAGCGGACGTCGGTGCCGTGCCCGTTGCTCGCCCCGACGGTGATCGCCGAGGGAGAGATGCCGGGCGAGGTGATGCTGCCGTACACCTTGTTGCCGTTCTGATCCTGCCCGAAGTTCCCCGCCGACACCACGACGACGATGCCGGCTTTGGTCGCCTTCGCCACGGCCTTGCACAGCGCGTCGTTGACGTACGAATCGATCGGCGGCGCCGCCAGCGACATGTTGATGACCTTGGTGTTGTAGTACGAGCGGGTCGCGATGGCATAGTCGATGGCCGCGAGGACGTTGCTGACGTAGCCGTGGCCCCTGCCGTCGAGCACCTTGAGATTGAGCAGGTTCGCCTTCGGGGCCATCCCGGTGTAGTCGCGCTGCACCGTGTAGGAGGAGCTGCCGTCGCCGGCGATGATCCCTGCGATGTGCGTGCCGTGGCCATACGGATCATCCAGGTTCCAGGTGCCGGTGAAATCCATCGACAGGAGGACCCGGCTCCTGCCGCTGGCGTTGTTCCTCAAATCGGAGTGATTGGCGTCGATGCCCGAATCGATGATGGCGACGGTGACGCCGGTTCCATCCAGGCCCGGCACAGGCACGCCGCCCTGCGAAGCTGTATAGGCCAGGCTCGCCCCGGTCGTCGTCTCCAGCTGGCTCGCGACCCCGGACACGTCGCGGTCCGGAGCGATATAGTCGATTCCATCGATCTCGGCCAGACCGCCGACCGATTCGAGAGGAATGATCACCAGCATGTGGTTGACATGACGGAAGTACTTGCGGACCTCGCCACCCAGCGCAGTGACCTGGCTCGCCACGGCCGCGGGGTCCGCCCCGTCGAGGGAAACCACCAGACGGACCGTTCTCGACGGGGAGCCCTTCTTCATCGCCTCGACGAGGTCGCTGGAGATCCCCGCCTTCCCTCCGCGCGCGGCGAAGACAGGGACGAAGGTCAGGGTGACTAGAAGGATGGAGACGATGGAAAAAGAGGTGATGCGGAAGAGCGTGTCCCTGCGTCTGGTCTCCTGGATTCCGGTCTTCACTTGCGAGTCTCTCCGCATGGCGCCTCCTGCAGTTCAACGGAACGGCTTACGGCCATCCCGTTGGCAACCCGGCTGTCTCGGAGAGACCCGCGGCTTTCCGTCCCACCCTCGCGGATGGTTTGGCCTGAGCAACTGGTCGCCCGTACTATCGCAACCGATGTGCCACCTCCCTCCATCAGAGCGTCACTGATCCCTCCCATCTGCTGCAAAGAGCTGAACTTTAGTCACTTAGCCAGGAGCCACCCGACTGTCGAGCATCTGATCTGCTCCGTGTGTTACGAAAGCGGCGAAGAGCCGCCAGACCAGCCCCTGGACATGGTCGGGTGCGGTGCCCGACCATTTCATGCGGGGCTCATTCGGATACCCTATTGTTGTCAATCACTTATGCTGTCTGTCCAGGACACGTCAGCCCGTGTCCAAGGCGTGTCGGAATAATGGGCAGCGGAAAGGCCGCCGCAACCCGGGGAAGGCAGTTCTTGACCAGATCCCCTCCCTGGCGATATCATTCCCGCCAATTCGACCGCTCTCGCGCCCTTCGGAGGGGTGGGACGTCATGGAAATAGCGTGGTTTAAGAAGATCCGCAAGCCGAAGCAACCGGTCGAGCACCGACGAATCCAGGTACCTGAAGGGCTGTGGGTCAAATGCAACGGCTGTAAGGAAATCATCTATAAGAAGGAAGTCCTCCGGAACGCCAACGTCTGCCCCAAGTGCAACTACCACTTCCGCATCTCCGCCCGGGAGCGTCTTTCCGCCCTGTTCGACGACGGTCGATATCAGGAAGTCGACACCGACATCTATTCAGTCGACCCCCTCAAGTTCCGGGACGTCAAATCGTACCGGGACAGGCTGCGCGAGTACCGCGAGAAGACCGGGATCAACGACGCGGTGATCAACGCCCGCGGCACCATCGGCGGCATGCAGACGATGATGTCGGTCATGGAGTACGGGTTCATGGGCGGGTCGATGGGCTCGGCTGTCGGCGAGAAGGTCACCCGCGCCGTCGAGCGCGCCCTGGACGAGCGCATACCGCTGGTCATCATCTCGTGCTCGGGCGGGGCTCGCATGCAGGAAGGGGTGCTGTCCCTGATGCAGATGGCGAAGATCAGCGCCGCGCTCGGCAAGCTGCACCGCGCCGGAGTTCCATACGTGTCGATCCTGACCGATCCGACGACTGGAGGCGTGACCGCATCCTTCGCGATGCTGGGCGACCTGAACATCGCCGAGCCGAAAGCCCTCATCGGGTTCGCCGGCCCGCGCGTCATCGAGCAGACCATCCGCGAGAAGCTGCCGGATGAGTTTCAGAGGTCCGAGTTCCTGGTGGAGCACGGCATGCTCGATTTCATCGTCGAGCGGCGCGAGATGCGCGCGGTGCTGATCCGCTGTCTGAAGTTCCTGTTCAACGCCGAGGCCCTGGCCGCCTCGAGCCCGGCCACCCCGTCAACCGAGGCGGGCACCGGCTCGTCCGCCGAAAGCGGCGCCGCTTCATCCGCCAGTGGCGCCGCCGCCCGGCCCGCGAGGACGCGCGAGCCGCTGCCGTTCCCGGGGCCCTTCGCCGCCCGCGGCAAGACCACCACCCCCACCCCCGAAATCACCTAGCCGCGTCCGCATGCGGGTCGCCGATCGGCTGGACCGCCTTCCGCTGGGAGGCTTCCACTACAGGCTCCTGCTGCTCAGCGGCCTGGGATGGCTGTTCGACTCGATGGACGGCGGGCTGATGTCGTTCGTTCTGGCCCGACTCAGGACCGAGTGGCATCTGACACCCGACCAGATCGCCGCCGCGAGCAGCGCCGGACTGGCCGGGATGTTCCTGGGCGGGGCCGCCGCCGGCTCGCTCGCCGACCGGTTCGGCCGCAAGGCGGTGTTCCAGTGGACTCTTTTGATCTTCAGCATCGCCACCGGTCTGTGCGCCCTGGCGCAAGGCTACGCGTCGCTCCTTCTCCTGAGATTCCTGGTCGGTCTCGGTCTGGGGGGCGAGCTGCCGGTGGCCGCTGCGCTGGTCAGCGAGTTCGCGCCGGCGCGGCACCGCGGCCGGCTCGTCGTGCTGCTCGAGTCGTTCTGGGCCTTCGGCTGGGCCGCGGCGGCGATCGTCGCCGAGGGCCTGGCCCGGCACGCCGAGACGGCCGGGCACGCGTTCCCGTGGCGCATCGCGTTCTTCATCGGCGCCCTGCCGGCGCTCTACGTCTTCGTTCTGCGCCGGGGGCTGCCGGAGTCGCCCCGTCATCTGGCCGCGCGCGGGCGTCCGGATCAGGCGGAGGCTATCCTGCAGTCGATCGAGAAGGAGAGCGGCTCGGACCGACCGGCCCTGGCTCCCGGAACTGACCCGGTGTCCGAGCCGCCCGCGCGCCGGGCGCGGCTGCGGGATCTGTTCGGCGCGGGCGTGGCCCGCCGCACCGTCATGCTCTGGATCCTCTGGTTCGCGATGGCCTACTCGTACTACGGCATCTTCACGTGGCTGCCGACCCTCATCGCCGGCAAGGGGTTCCCGCTGGTGCAGACGTTCCGGTTCACCCTGATCATCACCCTGGCGCAAATCCCCGGCTACTTCACGGCGGCCTACCTGGTCGAGAAGGTCGGCCGCAAGGCGACGCTCGCCCCGTTCATGATCCTGTGCGCCCTGGCGTCGTTCGTGTTCGGGCGCGCCGGCTCTCCGAGCGATCTGATCCTGTGGGGCTGCCTGGTCTCGTTCTTCAATCTGGGCGCATGGGGAGCGACTTATGGATACACACCCGAGCTGTATCCGACCTGGCTGCGCGGCACCGGCACCGGCTCCGCCGCCGCCTTCGGCCGTATCGGCGGCGTCCTTGCGCCGCTCGCGGTCGGGCGCCTGATGAGCACTGGAAGCGGCGGCTTCGACTCGGTCTTCGTCATGTTCTCCGCCGTCCTGGTCGCCGGCGCCCTCGGCGTCGTCCTCCTGGGCGAGGAGACGCGCGGGCGCACGCTGGAGGAGATCTCCGGCCGCCTCTGACCCGGCCGGGTGGCGTATTCTCTTTCGATGACCTACGCCGACGCGATCGCCTGGCTCGATTCGCTCGAGGTGCTGGGCATCCGGCCGGGGCTCGACCGGATCGAGGCGCTGCTCGCCCGTCTCGGCAATCCTCAGTCGAGCTTCCCCTCCGTGCTGATCGCCGGCACGAACGGCAAGGGCTCGGTGGCCGCGTTCCTGGCGTCAATCCTGCGTCGGGCCGGTCACGCGCCGGGCGTTTACACGTCGCCCCACCTCATGCGCTTCGAGGAGCGCATCGCGGTCGGGACCGGGCCGATCTCCGAGGGCGAGCTGGCCGATCTGGCCACCGAGGTGCGCGCCGCCATCGCGACCGAGCCCCGCCTGGCGAGCGATCCGCCCACCTACTTCGAGGCGACCACGGCGCTGGCGTTCCTTCATTTCAGCCGGCGACGCATCCCGATCGCCGTTCTCGAGGTCGGCATGGGCGGCCGGTTCGACGCCACGAACGTCGTGCGTCCTCTCGCGTGCGCCATCACTCCGGTCGCTCTCGACCACACCCAGTGGCTCGGACGGACCCTGGACGAGATCGCACGCCAGAAGGCTGGCATCCTCAGGACCGGCGTGCCCGCCGTCATTTCGAGGCAGGACCCGGCGGCCCTCGAGGTGATCCGCTCGGAGGCGGCCCGCGTTGGCGCGCCACTGGTGATGACCGCCGATTGTGAGGTGAAGCCGGCGGGATGGGTGGCCACCGGCACGGGCGATCGGAGACCCGCACGCTTCGCTGATCCGCCGATCGTCTCGTTGGCGACCCCGTCGGGCGGCCGCTATTCCGATCTGACCCTGTCGCTGCGTGGTGGACACCAGGTCGAGAACGCCACGGTCGCCGTCCTTCTCGCCGAGCGGCTGGCCGCCGCCGGTGTGACCGGTCTGGACGCTCGCGCCATCGCCACCGGCGCCCGCACCGCAGTCTGGCCCGGCCGGATCGAGATCGTCCCGGGCCGCCCCGACCTGCTCCTGGACGGCGCCCACAACCCTGCCGGCTGCGCCGCGCTCGCCGAATACCTGATGGAGCACCAGGCCGGCCGCCGCACGGTGCTCCTGTTCGCCGCGATGAAAGACAAACCCGCCGGCGCCATGCTCGATCTCCTCTGCCCTCTCGCGTGCAAGGTGCTGGTCGCAGGTCTTTCCGTATCGCGCGGCGAGTCGCCGGACACCCTCCACCGCATGGCCGCCACGCGCCACCCCGATGTCGACCGCCCCGCATCGATCGATGACGCGCTCCGGCTGGCCCGTGCCGCCGCCGGCCCCGACGGTCTGGTCGTCGTCAGCGGCTCGCTGTATCTGGTGGGGGAGGTCAAGAAGTCGATACGGTGATTGTCCGCTGGACACGTGACGTCCATCCGCCGACACCCCTTTAACTCTTTGCACCCTGCACCTTAGCGGCCGAGTCCCCGCCAGCGGCCGGAATCGTGCGCGAAAATCCGACACCGGGCCGGCGCACCGGCCTCTGCGTCGCTCGCCGCTCCCTCCTCCGAACTCCCTGCCGCGCAAGCGTTTCGAGGTGTCGATCACGAAAGCGACTGTGGCCGACGTCTTGCACGTGTCCGGGACGAGCGGCCGGCCGGACGTTGCGCCGGCGGCGGAACGGAGACTCTGATGAGAACGAACCGTGAGATGCGGTCGACGATTCGAAGGGTTCTCGCGCTCGCCGCCATCGTGCTTCCGCTCGTGGCGGGCCTGCCGGCTGCTGCGGCGCAGGAATCGCACGGCGCGGCCAAGCTGTCCGGCGAGGTCAGGGAGAAGATGCGGGCGGCCGCGTCGGACGACATGATCCCGGTCATCATCCAGACGGCCGGTGCGCCGAGCTCGGCGCACTTCACGCGGCTGCACGGGCGCGGCGGCGTCGTCAAAGCCGTCCATTCCTCGATCCACGGGTACTCCGCGAGCCTGCCGGCGTCGCAGATCGAAGGCTTCGCCGACGACTCGGAGGTCGAGCACGTGTCGTTCGATTCACCGGTGCGGGCGCACATGGACGTGGCGTACCCGGCGGTGAAGGCGGACGTCGCTTACGTCAATTCAGGCGGTCTGGACGGCTCCGGCGTCGGCATCGCCCTCATCGACACCGGCGTGTACCTGCACGACGATCTCATGAGAACCTCGAACCAGGTCCAGGCCGTCGAGGTCGAAGTCGTCGGTCACGAGCCTGGCCTGGCCGACTATTACGGGCACGGGACCCACGTCGCGGGAATTCTCAACGGGAACGGCGCCGACTCGTCCGGCGGCGCCTACTACCGCACCTTCCGCGGTCTCGCTCCCGGCTCCAGGCTGATCTCCCTCCGGGCGCTCTATCCGGACGGCACCGGCACGACCTCCGACATCATCACGGCCATCGACTGGGTGATCAAGTTCCAGAGGAACTACAACATCCGCGTCCTGAACCTGTCGCTCGGGCATCCGGTGTACGAGTCGTACACGACCGACCCGCTGTGCATCGCGGCGCGCTCGGCGAACAATGCCGGCATCGTGGTCGTGGTCGCCGCGGGCAACGAAGGGCAGGCCGGGACCGGATTCGGGACGATCGACAGCCCCGCCAACGAGCCCAGCGTCGTCACGGTCGGGGCGATGGACGACAAGAACTCGGTCAGCACGACCGATGACGTCCTGGCGGCTTATTCCTCCAGGGGTCCGACGCTCATCGATCACGTCGTCAAGCCGGATATCGTCGCACCCGGCACCCACATCGTCTCGCTGCGGGCGATCGGCTCGTATCTCGACACGACGTATCATTCCAACGCTCTGACCCTCTCCGACTACAGGAACGGCGGCGGGAAGAACCTCGACGGCATGTACTACGACCTGAGCGGCACGTCGATGGCGGCGCCGATGGTGGCGGGGACCGCGGCACTGATGATCCAGAAGGATTCCACGCTCACCCCCGCCACGGTGAAAGCGCGCCTGATGGCCTCGGCGGTCAAGGACACCGCCCTCGTGTTCGAGACTGGTGCCGGTTACCTGAACGTCGACGCCGCCTTGAAGGCGACCGGCACGGCGACTTCGGCTCTGTCGCCGACCGCCATGCTGGCCTCGAACGGAGGCGTGTACCTCCAGAGCCTCTCTCTGATCTGGGGCGGTACCTGGAACGACAGCCTGATCTGGGGTCCCGGCAAGGGGTTGACCGACGGCATCACCAGCACGAGCGTGCCGGCGTCGATCACCACGACGTACGGCCTGATCTGGAGCTTCAACGCCGGGACCGGGACGATCGTTCAGAACGCCCAGGTCACCTCCTCGGGTCTCATCTGGTCGGTCGACTGCTCCTCGCTGATCTGGGGCAGCGCGGTCGACACCTTCGGCTCCATCTGGGGCGGCAAAGGGAAGCCTTAGTCCGCCCGCCTCGACGTTCTAGCCGGCCGCTCCCCGGGGAGCGGCCGGCGAGCGCTTGAATCCCTCGCGCTCCATCCGGCCCCAGGCCCGGCGGCGCAGCAGGAAGTCCCAGAACGCCTTCACCTTGAACAGGGCGAGGACCTGGCGGTAGCCGAAGTTCTCCAGGACGCCGGCGATCACCAGCTTGGCGAGGTGCTCCCACCCGGGATAGCGGCGGAAGGAGATCTCCTCGAGGAGGACGGCCGAGACGGACAGGAAGACGCCGAAGAAGATCGCGAGGATCATGAACAGCACGAAGAAATCGACGTTGAGGACGCCCAGGAACCACGACAGGGCGATCATGATGTACCCCATGATCTCGATGAACGGGCCGAGCGTCTCGAACAGGAGGAAGTACGGCAGAGCCAGCATGCCGATGACGCCGTGCTCGGGATTGAACAGCATGCGCTTGTGCCGCCACAGGCTCTCGAGGAGCCCGCGGTGCCAGCGGTTGCGCTGGCGGGCCAGGACGCGGAACGTCGTCGGCACTTCGGTCCAGCAGACGGGGTCGGGGACGAACACGATGCGGTACCTGCGCCGGGTCGTGCGCAGGTTCTCGTGCAGCTTCAGGACAAGCTCGAGGTCCTCGGTCTCGGACCAGCGGTCGTACCCGCCGACGGCGATCACCTCGGACTTGCGGTACAGGCCGAAGGCGCCCGAGATGATGAGCAGCGACCGCAGGCTGCTCCAGCCGATGCGGCCTCCGAGGAACGCTCTCAGATACTCGACGACCTGGAAGATCGGCAGCGTCCTGCGCGGCAGGCCGATGCGGACGACGCGGCCCTCGCGCACCTCGCAGCCGTTGACGATGCGCACGATGCCGCCGGCGGCCACCATCTCCTGCGGGTGCTCCATGAACGGCTTGACGACGCGCAGAAGGGCGTTCTCCTCGATGATCGAGTCGGCGTCCACCGAGCAGAACAGCGGGTAGCGCGACACGTTGATGCCGGTGTTCAGCGCTTCCGCCTTGCCGCCCCACTCCTTGTCCACCACGATCAGGCCCGGATAGTCGAGCGAAGCGTACACCCCGCGCACGGGACCGGTCGGCAGGGTCCGACGGACGATCCGGTCGGTGCGCTTCAGCTCGAAGGTCTCGACCAGCCGCTCGAGCGTCCCGTCCTCGGAGCCGTCGTTGACCACTACGACCTCGAACTGGCCGTAGTTGACGGCGAGGAGCGAGCGCACGGTGTCGACGATGTTGCGCGCCTCGTTGTACGCCGGGACGATGATCGAGATTGGCCAGGTCATCTCCGACTTCAGGATCTGCTCGTAGTCGGAGAAGAAGGTCCTCTTGACGAACCGCATCACCTCCACGAACGAGACCAGGAACAGGAGCAGATAGACGCCGTTCAGGAGGCCGAAGTAATAGATCACCCAGCGGTTGAACTCCAGCACGACGGTGGTCAGGATCGACATCCAGCTCATCGGGATCCTTCTGGCGTCTTCAGGATGTTGGACAGGGCGGCGCGCAGGGCCTCCTGCGTGCCCGCCGCCGCCTGGCGCGTCCGGTCGTCGATGCGCGCGACGGCGGTGACCTTGTCGATGAAGCGCAGGGCCGCGGCGTGGCGATCCGGGTCGCCCGAGGTCAGGTCGGCGACGTAGCGCTCGATGATGCGTCCCTCCTCGAGCTGCGCCACCGCCATGTGCCGGGCGTACGGATCGTCGGCGCCGAGCATGTCGGTGAGCGCCGCGCAGCCCTCCGGGCCGAGATGGCGCAGCGCCTCGCCCGAGTTGGCGCGCACCCACCACTGGCGATCCTTCATCGCCTCGCGAAGAGGGCCGATCGCCGCCCGGTCGCCGAGGCGGCCGAGCGCCTTCGCCGCCATCGCCCGTACCGGCCACTCGGGGTCCTTCAGGGCCCGGATCAGATCCGGCGCCGCAGCCGGGTCGCCGACCAGCCCGAGGCCGTGCGCCGCACGCGCCCGGATGTCGGGATGCGCATCGTCCAGGCAGTGCTTCAGCATCCCGACGGCGCGCAGGCTGCGGATGCGTCCCAGCACGTCGAGGGCCGAGATGCGGGCGTTGTGCGGCAGGGTGTCGAAGGCCGCGAGCAGCTCGTCGACCGCCTCCGCGCCGACGTTGATCAGGATCTCGGCGACGCGGATGGCGGACCAGCGGCTCGGGTCGCCGAGGGCCCGCACGAGCGGCCGGATCGAGGTGCTGCCGCGGATGAGACCGAGCGCCCGGGCCGCCCGGATGCGCGCTTCCGGCTCCTGGTCGTTCATCAGCTGGACCAGGGGCTCGACCGCCGTCTGGCTCCGCATCAGGCCGAGCTTCTCGGCGGCGTCGGCGCGCTTCCACCAGCGCCGGCTGCGCAGCGCCCGGATCGCCTCACGCACCGAGCCGAGCCCCTCGCACGCGGCGGTGATCCGGTCGCGCGCCTCCCCCTTGGTGAAGCGCGCCGCCTCCAGCAGGATCCGCTCGACCAGCCGGCGATCCCGCCGCGACAGCGACCTCGGGAGGTAGTCGACGAGCGGCTTGGAGGAGGTCGCGCCCAGGTACTCGAACACCGCCGGCTCCAGAAGCGCCCGGCGGCGGCGGTCGAACGCCTCGCCCATCTCGCGCAGCGCCTTGTTGACCGCGATCGCGAGGGTCAGGAGCGCCAGGAACGCTCCGACGCCGAACACGATCTGGATCATCAGCGGACGCATCGGATCCATCAGGTCACCGGCTCCGCGCCAGGATCTTGCGGATGCGCGCCAGGAGCTCCTGGGTGCTGAACGGCTTGCTCACGTAATCCTCGGCGCCCAGGTTGAGCGCCTTGACCACGTCCTCCTCGCGGTCCCTGACCGACAGCACCAGGAGCGGGATGCGCGCCGTGGCCGCGTCGGCCTTCAGGGAGTTGATCACCTCGAAGCCGTCGCGGCCAGGCAGCTGCACGTCGAGGACGATCAGGCGCGGTCGCAGCGCCGCCGCCAGGCGGACGGCGGTCTCCCCGTCCGGGGCCTCGTGCGCCCGATAACCGTTGTGCGACAGGAGCGCCCCCACGAAGCGCCGCAGCACCGGGTCGCTGTCGGCGATCAGGATCGCGTCCGTGTCCGCCACCGCCCGCGCCCCTAGAAGCGGTACCGGAGGAACAGACCGGTCCGGCTGTATTTGAAGCCGTTCGCCACATTGAGCGCGTAGTCGCTGCGCGCGTAGGAGGCCTCCACCGCCCCGCGGCCGGCGGCGAAGTTGATCCCGGCGAGACCGGACACCCCCTTCACCCGGTCGTCCCGCGGCTGCGCCGCGCCCACGGTGAACGCCTGGCGGCCGTAAGTCCCCTCGGCGCGCCAGTAGAAACGCCCGTCGCGATAGTCGTCCCAGACCGCGACCGTCAGCAGCTCGGAGTCGTAGCGCAGCGGGTCGAAATAGCCGCTGTCCCGATCGGCGTTGAATGAGCGGTAGCGCGCGTCGAGAAGCGTCGAGACCCACGGATGCGTGCGCGGCGCGCGCCATTCCAGGGCGGCGCCGACGGTCCGGCGCCCGTTACCGTCCGAGTACGTCGCGGCGCCGCCGCCCCCGCTCAGAAGCCACGCCGGCCGGAAGCGGTATTCCAGTCGCGCGTCGGCGCTGATGGTGCGCACGCCGCGATCGATCAGGGGCGCCGTATCGAGCAGGCTGTCCCAGCCACCGCTGGTGCCGACCGCGAAGCGCGGTCCCACCTGCCAGCGCATGAATCCGCCGAACACGCCGTCGGTGCGTGACGCGTCGCCGAACGTCTCCTCGCGCACCGCCCCGCCGTGGGCCGAGAACGTGAGCGGGCCGAACCGCGAGGTCGCGCCTGCCGTGAGCATCTGCGCGCGCGTGTCGATCTCGTCCCCGACCGCGAGCCCCGGCTCGTTGCAGAACGCCGGATCCTCGCAGCGGAACGAGGCGTCGTAGGCCGAGTAGGCGATCCGCACCGAGGTCTGGGGCTCGGTCATGAAGACGTAGGCCGCGGTGGCCCCGTCCACCCGGTTCGAGTCGGTGTCGCTGTACCGGAACGCGTCGCCGTCGGCGTGCGGCCGCAGACCCATGCGGACCGCCGCCTGCAGCTCCTTCGCGTCCTTGCTCTCGGGGTGATCGAAGACGATGTTGTTCGCCTGCTCCTGCGCCGATCGGTCGAACCCCTGCCAGTGGTGCACGTAGGCCAGCCCGATGCGGGCGTCGAGATTGCCGGGATCGGCGCGCAGGACGTCGCGCCAGAAGCGCGCCGCGTCGTCCAGCCGCCCCTGCCAGCCGCGCAGACGGGCGCGGCCGATGTGGGCCTGGATCGGCTCGATGCGCCGCTCTTCCATCGACGCGAACACCTCGTCGGCCTCGGCGAAGCGTCCGGCCCACGACAGGGTCTGCCCCAGGCCGAGCAGCACCTTGGGGTCCTCCGGATGCTCCTCCCTCAGGCCCTTGTACGTGGCGATCGACTCCTCGAACTCGTGCCTCCACGAGAGCACGCGCGCCAGCCCCAGCCGGGCGTCGTAATCGCCGGGCGCCAGCGCCACCGCCCGCCGGTAGTTCTCGGCCGCAGGCGCCAGATCGGAGTCCCACGACTCGAGCATCGCCGCCCGGATGAGAGAGTGGACCTGGTCGGGCTGGCGGCGCACCGCCTCTTCGTAGAGCGGCCGCGCCTTCTTGAAGTCCTGGCGCGCGAAGGCGGCGTCGGCCTCGCGCACCACCTCCGCCACGGGCCGCTCCGCCTCGGTCTGCGCGGCGCCGGCAGGGCGTCCCGTCGTGAGCGCGAGCAGGACGCCCGCGGCGCAGGCTGCCGCGAGCCCGATCGGACCACGGCGACTCACTGCGTCCCCGCGTGCGCCGGCAGAACCGCCAGCGCCTTCTTCAGAATGTGCCAGGACTCCTTCTTCTCGAGGTGATAGGTCGGCTGATCCCATTTGTCCCAGGCGTACGTCGGCAGATCGGACGGACGCGCCGGCCCGCCGGGCGGCAGGCGGTCGGCCAGCCGCGCGTCGATCGGCGTCGCGCCACCGGCCGGCCCGTCCGGCTTCACGGCGGCCGCGTAGAACCGGAACCCCTCGGTCGTGACCGAGCCGACCTTCTTCGGCCGGCCCGGGGCGTCCTGCAGGACCTGCCGGGAGGACGGGTCGGTGACGTTCAGGAGCCCCCAGCCGATGCGCAGCTCGATGACGTTCGCCGCCACTCCGGCGCGCCAGTCGGCGAGCGTGCTGTAGTCGGGGTCGCGGGGATCCATCGACCCGTGCCGCAGGGGAGAGCGATTGACCGACAGAGGGGCGAAGATCTGGCCGTCCCGCCCGAAGCGCCGGCGGTTGGTCTCGACCTTGATCTCCACGAAGCGGCCGTCCGAGTTCTCCACCGAGCCGTACGGACGGCGGTGACGGTTCGTCTGGATGTCGTACGGCTGGTCGACCAGGAGGCGCGAGGTGTCCTGTCCGTCCAGAACGACGCAGAACTCGAAGCCGACGGGCGACGTCACCCGTTCGCTGATCGGCAGGCGGTGATCGCCCAGACGCGCGTCGTAGGTGTCGATTCCGATCACGTAGGCCACCTTCCCCCAGTCGGGTGCCCCGTCGCCGTCGGCATCCAGACGGTCCACGTCGAGGCGGACATAAACGTAAGCCTCGTCGGAGGTCACGGCAAGCCCGCGGAGTGTCCGCGCCCGGTCGTAGCCGTCATGGAACGGGTGCTCGGGCCCCCCCGCGGGCCGGGTCAGGAGCGGCGTGATGCCGCTCCAGTCGTCGGTCCGGCCGTCGACGATCACCTTCCAGCGCCCCTCGCCCGGACGGGCCGCCAGCACGCCGTAGTTCTCCTCGGCATCGAGGACGTTCAGCCACAGCGGCTTGCGCTCGGCGGGAACCTCGAAGTCGAAGACCAGCCAGTTCCTTTTGAACCACTCGTCGATGAGCGCGAACAGGACCCCGCCGGCGAGCCCGGCCTCGTCGATGTCGCCCAGCAGGCGGGCGTCGATCTCCCCCTGCTCCTTCTCGGTGTGACCTCCGTGGTGCCAACCCTGCGGCTGCTGGTGTGCGATCCCCCGGCTGCTCGGCACGCCGACCTCGCCAATCAGGACCGGCTGGGCCCCGTGATGCGTCTTGAGGTCGCGCAGGTATCCGATGTAGTTGCTCGGCCCCCGTGAGTCGCGGGCGCGCCCGTACCCGGGGTCGAGGTTCATGAAGTCGGGATAATAAGGATACGCGTGGTAGGTCGCGAAGAGACCGCCCCGCGCTTCCGCGGTCGGCACGATGTGCGTCGCGTCCACCGATGCGCAGTCCTCGCATTCGCTGTAGCTCTCGACCATCCCGGCCTGCTCGTCCTCGCCGCGGCGGCGCAGGAACGCCGCCTCCTCCCTCGGGCTCGACTCGGTCGCGTGGGTCAGGGGATCGAGCGTGGGCCAGCTGACGAAGGAGATCGGGCGCTGCTGGCGGTAGGACCCGGTCTCGTAGTCAACGGTGAAATCCAGGGTCCGGGCGAGCCACTGCTCGAACGGCGTCGCCCGGTCCTCGAGACGCGCCGAAAAGTAAGTCCCGAGGAACGACTCGCGCTGTCCCTTGGCGAACCAGCCGTCGTAGGTCAGGACCGACTGCGGCTCCCACTCGCGGCCGAGCAGGTAGGCGAGAACGAACGGCGACACGTCGGCGCGATACGCACCGGAGGCGTGGCCGGGGCGCGCCGGCAGGTCGAGATTGCCATGCACCGCATCGACCACCCGCCTGATCTCCGCTCGAAAGGAATCGACGAACGGGCCGCCGTCGTAATCGTCTCCCTCGGGCGGCTCGGTCCACACCCCCTGGATCAGCCAGAGTCGGGGCGACGAAGAGCGATTCTGGGTCCTGAGCGCCGCGTAGAACGCCGGCGGCAGGAGGGTGTACAGACGCACCGCGTTCGCCCCCATCCCCGCCGCGTCGCGCAGGAGCCCGGCGTACGTCGACTCGTCCTGCGGGAACTCCGCGGGGAAGCGCCCGGGCATCGCCACCCCCATGTTGACGCCCTTGACGAACAGCGGCCGGAAGTCGCCGGAATCGCGCGCCCAGAAACGGCCGTCGCGCGCGCGGGCGATCACCTGGATTCCGGTGCCGGTCGCGGGAGGTCGGGGCCGCGTCTCCTCGCCGCCGCCGCCGGCGGCCAGGACCTGATCGAGCCATCCCTGGGTCTCGGCGTCGCCCGGCTTGACCCGCAGCGCGTCGCGGAACGCTCCGGCCGCCTCAGCGTACTTCTTCTCGTCGCGCAGCGCGAGACCCAGGCCCTTCAAGGCATCCAGATGGACGGCGTCGCCTCGAAGGGCGAAACGGAACCGCTCCTCCGCTTCCGCCGGCGAGCCGCGGCGCAGGAGCACGTAGCCGAGACCGACCTGCGGATCGATCGCCGTGGCGTCGAGCGCCACGGCGGCGCGGAACTCGGTCTCGGCGGCCGCCGGCGAGCCGATCCTGAGATGACACCAGCCGGCGAGAGAGCGCAGGGCCACGTTCCACCCGCCCTCTCGCGCGGCGCGGCCGATCGCCTCGAGCGCATCGCGGAAGCGCCCGGCCGCGTACTGGCGCACCGCCTCCTGGTAGGCGGAGGCGGCGCGGGCGGACGGCGCCGTCTCTCGCGGTGTCGGAACGGCGGCCGCGGTCGCGAGCGCCGCGAGCACGACAGAGATCGCGCCCGCCGTGCGGAAACCGCGCCGGCCCGGCAGAGCGCCGGGACGGGACGAGGAGCGCGAGGACGGCAGGACGGCCGAGGTCAGCCCTCCGACTGACGCGAGACTCAGGCTCGTTTGGAACGAGATCGGTTCGGCGGGTCGCGCCAGAAGCCTCACCGGGCGGGGCGGCGCATCCCGCACATGCCCGCCGCTTTGGGCGGCGGCATCTTATATCCCATCTCGATGCGCCTTGACAAGCGCGGCCCCTCGCTGCTAAGGTCCCCTGCACTCCGCGTCGGCTGCGAGGTCCGTTGGAACGCTCGGCCCTCCTGTGGGCCGCACTGAACCTGCACTTCGCGGCCAGCCCGGGCAGACGACATCAGGTCCTGTCCCGGAGCGGGCGCGGAGGCGCGGACGACTGGCCCTCCATTCTGGAACCTTTGACGGCCGATCTGCATCCAGGATGGGTGGACGAAGCCCGCGCCGAGCTCGAGCGGGCCCGCCGGCACGGCGCGACGGTCGTGACCCTCGAGGACGAGCGTTATCCGCCGCTCCTGCGCGTCTCGTCGGATCCGCCGCTGGTTCTTTACGTCTGGGGGACGCTGCGGCGCGAGGACGCCCTGGCGGTCGCCGTGGTCGGCTCGCGGCGCGCCACCCCCAATGGATTGAGCGTGGCGCGCGGGATCGGGCGGGATCTCGCCGCCTCCGGGTTCGCCGTCGTCAGCGGTCTGGCGCGCGGCATCGACGCCGCCGGTCACGCGGGCGCTCTCGAGGGCGGCGGTCGCACGCTGGCGGTGCTGGGCTCCGGTCTCGACCGCATCTATCCGGTCGAGAACCGCCGGCTGGCCGAATCGATCGCGCGCGCGGGCGCCGTGCTGACGGAGCTGCCGTTCGGGGCGGCGCCGCTCAAACGCCACTTCCCGGAGCGGAACCGCGTGATCGCCGCGCTGTCGTGGGCGACGGTGGTGGTGGAGGCGGCGCGCGACTCCGGGTCGCTGATCACCGCCGACCTGGCGGCCGAGGAGGGACGGACGGTGTTCGCGGTGCCCGGCGCCGTCGGCGAGCCGAACGCCGAGGGCACCAACGACCTCTTGCGGCGCGGCGGTCTGGTCTGCCGGGACGCCTCGGACGTTCTCGAGGATCTGGCGCCGCAGGTGGCCGATG
>CAYLND010000020.1:0-36544 GCA_964384905.1 uncultured Acidobacteriota bacterium | reverse complement strand
CGAAGCGTCCGAGGAGGTCCGGGGCGCGGGACGACGCCGTGGACCGGCGGGGCGCGCCGGCAAGCTTGACCATGTCGGCGATCGGCGTGATGCCGGCGATCGCTTCCTTCGCGAACTGACCGAGGCGATACGAGAGCGCGCCGACCAGCTTGCCGTCGACATAGACCGGGCTGCCGCTCATTCCCGATACGACACCCGTGTACTCGACCTTCTCGCCGTGCAGCCGGGCGATGATCAGATCCTGCTGCGGACCGATGGCGTTCTTCAGGACACCCAGGATCTCGACGTTGAACTCCTCGAGACGATCCCCTTCGAACACGGTCCGGGCCGTGCCCTGCATGCCGGGACGGATGTCCTCGAGCGGCAGGAAGGCGGCCGGTCCGGGCGCGGGCTCCGCCTCGCGCGGCGCGGGGCTCGGGACGGGTGGAGCGGCCCCCAGCAGGAACGCCAGGAGAAGGCCGGCGAGCGCCGGGACCGCGACGACCCGGCTCACTCCTCTTCCTTGCTGCCTCTGCCCTTCAGGGTGGCCTTGATCGCCTCGACGATGTAGTTCTGCATCGAAGGCTTCTGGTGTTTGACGCTCTCGTAGACCAGGCAGGGGAGCTTGAGCGAGATCTGAACGCCGTCCGGATCGAGCGCATCGAGCCAGCGGCCGAACTTGTCCCATGATTCCCAGGTGAGCTTCTTGATGGCGCCTTTGCTGTAGAGCTCGATGAGCGTCACGTCCTCCTTCAGCCTGAACAGGACGGACCTCTCATCGTAATCCTTGAAATCGCTGTAGGCGAAGAATTTCACCTCGCCGGCCGTCTGATCCTTGCCCTTGATGCTGACCTCGGGCGTCTTGTTGCAGCGCATCAGGATGTAGTCGTTCTTCCCCTTGAAGTGGAAGGCGACGATCGGATCGGTGGTGCGATCGTTGTCGCTGGGAGTCTTGAGAGCGCGATAGACCCGCCGCGCGACCTGCTCATTCGTCGTATACGTACCGCCCTCTCTGGATACGCGTTTCATTTCGCCGCGAATATACCACATGGCCACTTTGTCCATGGGAAGGGCGCCGCGTCTGTTCTTTGACGTTGAACAGGCCGGACTCTCGAAGTACATGGAAAGGCCTCATGCCACGACGACAGTACCGGACGCGGTCGCGACTCTTGGGAGCGGTTCTCTTCGCGGCCGGGGTGGCCGCCTGCGCGGCGAGGCACGTGCTCTCAGCGGAGCCGACCGGTGAAGCGACCCTCGATCCTCCGGGCCTGATGCGCGCCCTCGCCCGGTTCCATCCGGATTACCGCCTCTATGTCTCCGGCGTGCGCCCGCTGGATCCGGGCGTCAATCGGCGTCTGTACATGGCCCTTGTCCGCCCGGGAGCGGGGGACCCGGCCGATCGCGCCAGCGCCCCGTACGCCGGTCCGGGGGCGCGCAACGACATCGTCTACGACGCGGAGGCGATCCTGACGGGACACAGCCTGGCGTTCCGCTACCTTCTGCTCGACCACGAGTACTTCCACGCGCGTCATCTGGCCGGCGGCACGCTCCTTCCGCTGGCCAGCGGAGCGGGGGCCGAGATCGAGAGGCATTACAACGAGGCCGCCGCCTGGGGGTACAACGTCGCCGAGGCGCGCGCCGGCCGCTACCCCGGCCTGCGGCCCGACGAGTTCCGCGAGGCTCTCGACCGGCAGGGCGAGCACTACGCGGCGCTGAAGGCTCTGATGCGTGAGAAGGACCCCGCCACCTGGGACCGCATCGCCGACCTGCTGCGCGAGCCGGGACTCCTGCTCACGAAGGACGGCTCACCGCTTTCAGCAGATCGTTGGCGTCTTTTTGGTTCGGATCGATCGCCAGCGATTCCTTCAGGTACTGCACTGCCTTGTCGCGTTGGTGGTCCTGCAGGTAGGCCAGCGCAAGGGCGTTGAACAGCGTCGTCGTCCTGACCCCCTTGCCACGCGCCGTCTCCAGCGCCTCGATCGCCTCGCGCGATCGTCCCAGCCGGCCCTGCGCCGCTCCCAGGTTGACCCAGGACTCGATGTTGTCGGGGTCCTTGACGACCGCCCTGCTGAGGATGTCCACCGCCTCCTGCAGGCGGCCGCTGCGTCCGTACAGGGCTCCCAGGTTGGCCATCGTGGGAGCGTAATCCGGGTCGAGATCCATCGCCTTCCGGAAGGCGGCCTCGGCCTGCGGCAGGTTCTTCTTCCACTGTTCGATCAGTCCCAGCCAGTTCAGGTGCACCACCGACTTGTCGTTGATCTCGAGTCCCTTGCGGACGATCGGCTCGAGCGTCAGGACCCGCGGCGAGTCCCGGTAGATCAGGTGCAGATCGGTGAGCGGGTCGGAGAGGGCGGGATTGAGACGAAGCGCCTCGAGGAGCTCCCTCTCCGCGGGGGCCTCCTGGCCGTCCTTGAGCAGCAGCGAGCCGAGCGCCGCCCGGATTTCCGGGACGTCCTGGCGCTGGCGCGCGAGCGGCTGGAAATAGGCGACCCCCTGCCGCGCCCGTCCGCCGCTCTTGTAGATCCTCCCCAGCTCGAGATAGACCGAGCGCTCGTCGTCCGGATGCCGGGCGACGATCCCCTTCCCGATCTCGATGGCGCGGTCGTAGCGGCCCTCGCCCTGCTCGATCTCCATCTCGAGCAGGAGGCCGGACACGGAATCGGGACTGAGCCTGAGCGCCTCGGCGGCCGCCGCCCGGGCGCGGGCGTAGTCCTTCTTCTTGAGGAAGAGATCGGCCTCGTTGAGATGGGCGGTCACCAGCGCCTGGCCCTCTCCCGCCCCGTCGCCGGCCGGGTTTTCTCCGCCCGCGGCGACCGCCGCCGCGGCCCCGTCGGGAGCGGACCCCGCTCCGCTCTCCACGTATCCCAGCGACTTGAGGCGCGCGATGACCTCCTCGTCCACGACGCTCGCGACCAGTGCGGGCCGGAGGTCCTCCAGCGGACGGCCCACCACCTCGTACGAGGGCAGAGTATGGACGGGATAGCGTGCCAGAAAGGCGCCGTCGATGGCCTCCTTGACGACGCGCCCCGGCATGTCGGCCGCCACCGGCAGACCGGCGAGGTACAGGACGGTCGGCGCGATGTCCAGCAGGCTCGTGGTGTCGAGCCGCCCCGGCTTGATCGAGGGGCCGGCCGCGATCAGGATGCCGTAGCGCCGGTGCCAGAGGCCCGGCTTTCCCTCGATATAGGGAGGATCCTTCGTCGGCCGGCTGCTGCCGTTCTGGAAGCCATGATCCGACAGGACCAGGACGATCGTGTCAGGCGAGAGCTTCGTCAGGAGTTCCCCCAGCAGGCGGTCCTGATAGCGGTAATAGGCGAACACGGTGTCGTGGTACTTGGCGTATTCCGCGTCGGTCGCCATGTCCATCTTCGGCGGCATGTAGTGCGCGAAACGGTGGCAGACTTCGTCGATCCCCTGGTAGTAGACCGAGAACAGATCAGGTTGGCCGCGCGCCAGGATGTCCAGAGCGATCGCCTGATACGAGCGGGCGCTCGCCAGGATCTTGCCCAGATGGCCGACCGGATCGCCGTATGCCTCCTTCGGGTTGTCCCGGACCCGCTGGCGCAGAGCGGCGAACTCGGCGGGTGAGACGTCGGCGAACTGGCGGATCTCCTCGAGCGTGACCGCGCCGTCGCTCACGAGCTTCGATCGGATGTCGCGGAAGTAGTCCTCGGGATAGGTCGCGCCGGCGCGGTCCGGCCGGTCGGACACGAACCCGAACAGGCTGTAGGCGACCCGGTCGGAAACCATCCAGCCGTCGACCGGCTCCGCCGGCCACGTGGCCCACCAGGCGATGAAGGCGGAGGAGCGCTCGGCGTCGGTGAAGATGTTCCACAGCGCCTTCACCTTCCGGCGGAGGCTCGGCACCGGCACCGGCTGACCGGTCCTGGCGTCCTTCTCGAGGAAGTCGACGATGCCGTGCTCGTCGGGAGTCTTGCCGGTGGCGACGCTGGTCCAAAGAAGCGGCGACAGGGCGGGCACCATCGTCTTGATGTTCCCGTAGGCGCCGCGCGCCTTCAGCCGGGCCAGGTTCGGCAGCTGCCCCTTCGCGATCAGCGGATCGATGATCTCCCAGTCGGCCGCGTCGAGACCGAGGATGGCGATCTTGACGTTGGTGGTCGACATCCGCTCGCGCAGGGCGCGCAGGGTGATGGCGGCCATCGATTCCTGCGCGCCACGCGGCCGGTCGAGGCGCAGGACGATTGATGTGAACCCCTGCGGCGCCAGACGGCGCCCCAGCTCGCTCTCGAGGTCCGCTCTTCCCTCGAGGAGGGCGAGCGACTGGATCGGTGTGCGGCCGCCCCATCCTGTGAGCACCTCCGACGCGACCGTCAGCATCAGCGTCCGGGGCGAGCCGGAGCGCGACATCGACTGCAGCAGGCTGGCGAGGGCGCTATCGTCGATCCGGGCCTCGACCACGAACGGGATCTCGAGCTCCACCCCTTCCGTCGAGCGCACCCGCACCGACGACGCGGCACGCATCGGACCTTCGGGAAACCGGTCGAGCGGCTGCAGGAGCGGCACGGCCACGTGGGTTCCGGAGCCGAGGCGCACCGGAGAGCCGCCGAGGGTGCGGCGGAAGACGCGCTCCCCCTCGGCGACGCGGACGATCGAGACCGAGAGCACCGCGGCGGCGATCACGATGAGGAGACCCGCGGCGAGAGCGAGCGCGAAGCGTCGGGACTTGCGGGTCGCACCCGGCGCCGGGGGGTCGTTTCGTCGCGGTCCGTCGGGGCGTGGGGCCAACCTGATTCTCCCCTGAAGACGACGCCCGGCGTGCCTTGGAGGGCTCCTGGAACAGCCGCCTGGCGCGATTTTCGAGTATAGCATCCGCCATCACCGGGCGCCGGGGCGCCGGCCCGCAGGTCGATCTCGAAATTGAAATGGACGCCTTCCACGGGCGGCCCAATGTTCTGGCCTGTGCCCGACTGATCGCGCCGACGCGGCCCGCCCGCGCTTCGGCCGCAGGCGCGGGCCGGACTCGCGCCGAGCATGAAGAGAGCCGTGCGAACGTATCTGGCGCTCGTCTACGCCGCGGGTCTGCTGGCGCTGGCGGGTTCCTGGCTGCTCGGCGTCCGCCCCGGGACGATCCCGCTGCTCGTCGCCGTCGGCGCCGTGGTCCTGTCGTCACCGTTCAGGATCCCTCTGCCGGTCCTGGGCAACGTCTCCATCGCCTTCACCTTCATCTTCGCGGCGCTGATCCTGCTCGGGACGCCCGCGGCGGTCCTGTCGGCGGCAATCGCCGGTCTGACCGCCTCGTTCCTGCGACGCGCCCCCCGTCCTCCGCTGCATCGCATCGTCTTCAACGTCGCGGAGCTCTCCGTCTCGGCCGCCGCCGCCGGCGCGGTCTTCCGGGTCGCCGGCGGCCTCCCCGGCCCGCTCGACCCGGGCACCGAGTGGCTCGCCGTCGTGCTGGCCGCCGCCGCCTTCTTCGTCGCCAACTCGTGTCTCGTGGCCGGGGCCGTCAGCCTGACCGACGGCCTCCCGTTCCTCCACAACTGGCGCACGAATTTCCTGTGGACGGGACCGGCCTACCTGGCGGGGGCGCTCCTCGGCGCGGCGCTCACTTTCGGCCTGCAGCAGTTCGGCCTCCTGGCCCTGGCGGTCTCGGTGCCGCTCCTCTATGTCCTCTACTTCTCGCTCAAGCTGTACGCGGAGAGACTCCTCCAGGAGAGCCGGCACGGCGAGCAGATGGCGGATCTCTACCTGTCGGTGATCGAGGCGCTGGCCCTGGCGATCGACGCCAAGGACCGCACCACCCAGCGGCACATCCGGCGGGTCCAGACCTACGCCGTGCAGCTCGGCAAGGCGCTCGGCATCTCGGCGCCCGAGCTGGAGGCGCTGAAGGCGGGCTCGCTCCTGCACGACATCGGCAAGCTCGCCGTTCCCGAGCACATCCTGTGCAAGCCGGGGCCGCTGACGCGCGAGGAGACCGAGAAGATGCGCATCCACCCGCGCATCGGCGTGGAGATCCTGGAGACCATCCGGTTCCCGTTCCCGCTCACCGAAGTGGTGCGGTCGCACCACGAGAAATGGGACGGCACGGGGTATCCCGACTGCCTCAAGGGCGAGGAGATCCCGATGACGGCGCGTATCCTGTCCGTGGTCGACTGCTACGACGCCCTGACGTCGGATCGGCCGTACCGCAAACCGCTCAGCCCGGAAGAGGCGCTGCGTTACGTGCAGGACGAGGCCGGCACCTCCTACGACCCGAAGGTGGTCGATGCCCTGGTCCGCAACATCAGCCGGCTGCAGGTCCTGGCCGACGAGATCAACCAGTCGCACGAGACCTCGACCGCCCCGGACAAGCGCCGCCTGCCGAAGGGAGCCGAGCCGCTCAGCCGGGACGCCAACCAGATGCGGACGTCGATCATGGAGCACATCCACTCGGCCCAGAACGAGCTGTACGCCCTGTACGAGATCGCCCAGAGCACCGCCCGCAGCCTGAACCTCGACGAGGCGATGGTGTTCATCGCCGGCAAGATCGCCCATCTGCTGCACTACCGCTGCCTGGTCCTGTACCTGCACGACAGAGAGCGCAAGGTCCTGGAGGCGCGCTTCGTGCACGGCGTCCAGTCGCAGCGGCTCGACGGTCATACCATTCCGCTGGGCGAAAAGATGAGCGGCTGGGCCGCGGTCCACCGCATGCCGATGCACGGCGTCACGCACCGCGAGCCGGTGCGGCGCGAGGGCGGCCGCTCCGACCTCGAGGAATTGATGGGCGAGAAAGGCGTGGACAGGCTCGAGAGCGCCATCGTCGCGCCGCTCCTCGACGGCGAGGATCTTCTCGGCGTGCTGGCGCTCTACGATCGCCGCGACCGTCCCTACGAGGACGACCACCTGAGGGTCATCTCGCTCGTCGCCAAGCACGTGGCGACCGCCGTGACCAACGCGCTGCGCTACGGCGCCAGCAAGGGCAGCGCGCTCATCGACCCGCTCACCCGCCTCCCCAACGCGCGTTATCTCTTCGTCAGCTTCGAGGAGGAGATCAGCCGCGCCACGCGCCAGCAGGTCCCCCTCAGCCTCATCGAGCTGGACGTCGACAACTTCAAGGAGGTGAACGAGCACCACGGACACCCGGTCGGCGATCGCATGCTGCGCGAGCTGGCGCGGGTCATACGCGGCCAGCTGCGCGGCTGCGACACCTGCGTGCGTTACGCCGCCGACGAGTTCATCGTCACCCTTCCGGGCGTCGGCAAGCAGGAGGTGGGCCGGCTGCAGGCGCGCATCCAGGAGGCGATCGAGACCCACAAGTTCGTGGTGCACGGCGGAAAACCGGCCCATCTGTCGGTGAGCCTGGGATCAGCTTCGTTCCCCGAGGACGGCAAGACCTTCGACGCTCTCATGGCCGTCGCCGACGCCCGCATGTACGACGCCAAGACCCACCGCAGCAAAGACGCGCCCGACGGCTCCGGCTACCAGCGATTCACCGGGCGCCGCTCGGTCCCCGTCAACTGAGCCCGCCGGTTTTCTGACGCCCCCTCTCCGAAGAAAACCTTTGCTCTGTCAATGAATTAGTAGTATTTTCCCGCAATCGGTACCGAGAGGTCCGACCCGCTCATCGGGGAAAGCGGGGCTCGAACTCCAGGAAGAGATCGACAACGAAGCCGCCAGATGCCCCTGCGCTCTGACCGACTGATCAATCAGCGCTACGCGAACGTCCGCCTGCTCGGCGAGGGAGGCATGGGGACGGTCTACCTGGTGCGCGACACCCGCCTGGGAAACCGCCCGATCGCCCTGAAGTTCCTGCGCCCGGGCGGACCGACCGCGGGCAACATCGATCAGTTCAAGAACGAATTCCGCTCGATGACCCGCCTGCGACATCCCAACCTGGCCGAGGTGTACGACTTCGGCTTCGACGAGGAGGAGCAGCGGCCGTTCCTGACCATGGAGTATGTGGACGGCAGCGAGCTGCCGCGCCTGTCACGCGCCGAGCTGACGCAGCGCTTCGACAGCCTGGCGGTCCAGTGCCTGAGGGCCCTCGACTACATCCATTCGCGGGATCTCCTGCACAACGACATCAAGCCGCACAACATCATGGTGCACCCGCCGTTCCAGGTGAAGCTGCTCGACTTCGGTCTGGCGCGCCCCCAGACCGACTCGGCCGAGCCCGGCCTGAGCGGAACCATCCACTACATCGCGCCGGAGCGTCTGAAGGGCGCCGCCGTCGACGGACGCTCCGATCTCTATTCCATCGGGGTCGTCCTGTACGAGGCCCTGACCGAGGCGCTGCCGCACGAGGGCGGCGACATCGGCAAGGTCGTGACCTCGATCCTGCGCGGCGCCGTGCCGCCGCTGCGCGCCCGCGACGCCTCGATCCCGGAGCGCTACGAAGCCTTCGTGATGGCGCTCCTGGCCCTCGACCCCGACGACCGCCCCGAGACCGCGGCGGAGGCGCTCGACCTCTTGAACGACGGCGCCGCCGCCCCGCTGCGGCTGGACACCCCGGAGACCCACGCCAGCTTCGTGACCTCCGGCCGCTTCGTCGGGCGGGACGGCGAGCTGGAGACGCTCGTCGGCCTGGCGACCGAGCACGTGACCTCCGGCGGCAAGGACGAGCGCCTGCCACGCTTCGTCACCCTGAGCGGCCCGAGCGGCATCGGCAAAAGCCGCCTGCTGCGCGAGCTGAAGAACCGTCTCCAGCTCGCCGGCATCCGCAATCTCACCGGCCGCTGCTTCGAGGACGGCGGCGTGCCGTTCCAGCCGTTCGTCGACGTCCTGCGCCAGCTCCCGATGCCGCCGGATCTGGCCGCGGGCCCGCGCGCCGTGCTCGATCAGCTCCTGCCGCCCGAGGCCGACCCCGCGGGCGCCGAGGACTCCCCTTCTTCCGCCGCGCCGCGGCGCGCGTCCGAGTCGATGGGCAAGGCGGAGTTCATCACCGGCCTCGCCGAGGCGCTCGGTCTCTGTGCCGGAGGGGCTCCCGGCGTCCTGTTCATCGAGGACCTGCACTGGAGCGACGGGCCGGGCGTCGATCTCCTGGAGCACCTGCTGCTCCGGCCGGGGCGCAACCCCTGGCTCGTCGTCGGCAGCCTGCGCGACGAAGAGGCCCGCATGGCGCCGGTCGGCGCGCTTCTGGAGCGGCACGGCAACGACCCGCGCCTGCGGCCGATCCGGCTGCGCCCCCTCGACGCCGGCCAGGTGACCGATCTGATCGCCTCGATGGTGCCGTTCGCGGATCGCCCGGAGGGGCTGGCGCGCCTCCTGGCCGATCGCACCGAGGGGAACCCGCTCTACCTCGAAGAGCTGATGAAGGCGCTGGCCGAGGACGGCACGCTCCGGCGCCGCGGCGCCGGCTGGATCGCGGAGAGCCGGACGCTCGAGGCGATCCGCCTCCCGCCCAGCCTGGCCAGCGCCATGACGCAGCGGGTCTCCGGCCTCGAGGCCGGACCCCGCGCCGCCGCCGAGGTCCTGGCGGTCCTGAACCGGCCGGTGACCCTCGACCTTCTGACCCGGGCCGCCGGGATCGAAGCCGACCGGGTGGTCGAGGCGATCGAGGCGCTCGAGCGGCTCAGGCTGCTCGTCCGCGAGACGACCGGTGACGGCAGCACGGTCGTCAGCCTCGCCCACGGCCGGATCCGCGACGCCGTCTACGCCGGGCTGCCGGACGAACGCCGCAAGTCGCTCCACCGGGACGCCGCCCGGGCGATCGAGACGCTGCACGCGGGTCACATCGAAGAAGTGGTCGAGGAGCTGGCGCACCATTTCACCAGCGCCGGCGAAGCCGGTCCCGCCGCCGACTACTGCCTGCGCGCCGCACGCAAGGCGAAGGGACTGTACTACTCGCAGCGCGAAGCGCAGTTCCTGGCGCAGGCACTGGAACTCCTGGCGCCGGAGGACACTGTCCGGCGTTTTCCCGCGCTCGCCGCGCTGTCCAACACCCGCTCGAACGACCTCGAGGATCCCGAGGGGGGCCTGAGCGCCGCCCGGACCCTGTACGACGAGGCTCGCAAGGCCGGGGACGATGTCCATGAGAGCATCGCGCTGCGCGAGATCGGCTGGTGCCTCGGATTCCTGGGCGACGTGCGTGGCGCCCTCGATCACACCCGGCGCGCTCTGGCGCTCGTGCGCACCACCGGGAACAAGAAGGAAGAGGTCTGGTCGCTCAACCACCTGGCGACCAGCCTGGCGCGCTCGGGCTCGAACCGCGAGGCGGTCGATCTGTTCGACGAGGCGCACGCGCTGAGCGCTTCGCTGGGGCTGTTGCGCCCGCGGCTCACCATCGCCAGCAACGCCACCCTGAACTACCTCGGTCTCGGGGAAACCGACAAGGCCCTGCGTCTCATCGAGGAGACGCTGGCGACGGCGCGCAGCCACGGTCAGACCGACATTCTCTATCGCTACATGACCAACCTGGGGAACGCGCGCTACGACGCCGGCGACCTGACCGGCGCCATCGAGGCGATGGAGGAGGCGCTGGCCTGGTCGCGCGAGCACGTGCACTTTCTCGTCCTCCTGAACTGCCTCGACAACCTGGGGAACTTCTACCTGCAGCGCGGCCTGCACGACCGCGCCCTGAAGCTGCTCGAGGAAGAGCGCACGACGCGTCTGGAGATTGGGGATCGCGCCGGACTGCCTCCGGCCCTCGAGTACGCCGGCAGCGTCTGGCGCGAGCTCGGCCGGTTGGGGGAGGCGAAGGAGAAGCACCGCGAGGGCCTCGAGATCGCGCGCCGGCTCGGCGCCCGCGTGCAGGAGGGCTTCCTGCTGTCGGCCCTGGCGAACGACCTG
The DNA here is from genome assembly GCA_964384905.1 of uncultured Acidobacteriota bacterium. Taxonomy (GTDB): domain Bacteria; phylum Acidobacteriota; class Polarisedimenticolia; order Gp22-AA2; family Gp22-AA2; genus Gp22-AA3. The sequence goes on along the minus strand of CAYLND010000020.1, from coordinate 25,840 downwards.
CTCGAGGAAGGCGCGCTCCAGGCGGCCGAGGATTCCGCCCGCGAGGCGCTCGCCATCGGCCGCGACCTCGGGCACCAGAGGATCCAGTGCTACGCCCTGTGCGTCGCCGCCCTGGCCGCCGCCCGCCGCGGCGATCGCAAGGCGATGCTGGCGGCCACCCGGGCCCTGACCCGCCTCGACGCGAAACAGCTGCGCTTCCACGGACGCCTGCTGGTCAACCTGACGCTGGGCCGCTGCGCCCTCGCCGCCGGCCAGATCGCCGACGCCGAGCGCGAGGCGCGCGCCGGCCTCGCCGCCGCCGAAAAGACCGGCTTCCGCGCGTTTCTCTGGCGGTTCAACGCGCTGCTCGCCGAGACCAAGGCGGCGAAACAATTGGACGACGAAGCGACCGGCTTTTATAATGCCGCGCGCGACGTCATCCGACAGATTGCTGGAGAAATCGAGGACCAGGCAATGCGCAGCGACTACGAGAACGAACCGACGCGCCAGGCGGTCATCACGCATGCCAGCGAGCTCGGCGTCACCGCGGGCGCCGGCGCCGGCGAGACAAAAGCCGCCGCCGTCAAGGGCGACCCGGTCAAGATGCTCACGACCATCTATCAGATCACCCAGATCATCAACTCGATCCTCGACCTCAAGGAGCTGCTGAACAAAGTGATGGACCTGGCCATCGACCTGGTCGGCGCCGAGCGCGGCCTCATCTTCCTGTACCGCAGCGAGAGCGACGAGATGGAGATGGTGGTGGCGCGCAACATGGAGCACCAGACGATCAAGGACGCCACCGAGTACAGCCGCAGCATCCTGAACGAGGCCAGCCACGGGCGCGCCATCCTGTCCCACGACGCCGCCAGCGACGAGCGCTTCAAGGAGTTCCGGAGCGTCTCGATCTACCAGATCCGCTCGCTCCTGTGCGTGCCGCTGAAACTGAAGAACCGCATCATCGGCACCGTCTACGTCGACACCCGCAAGCCGGGCGTGATCTTCTCCGACGACGACCTGCGCTTCCTGGAGGCGTTCGCCAACCAGGCCGCCATCGCCATCGAGAACGCCCGCCTGTACGAGCAGGCGCGGCAGGAGAACCAGTATCTGCGGCAGGCCGTGCAGGAGCGCTACGGCTACGAGAACATCATCGGCCGCGGCCCGAAGATGCGCGAGGTCTTCACGCTGCTGTCACGCGTCGCATCGAGCAGCCTGCCGGTCATGATCCGCGGCGAGAGCGGCACCGGCAAGGAGCTGGTCGCCCGCGGCCTGCACCACAACAGCCCGCGCCGCGACCGCAAGTTCTTCACCGAGAACTGCGCCGCCCTGCCCGATACCCTGCTCGAGAGCGAGCTGTTCGGCCACGCCCGCGGCGCCTTCACCGGCGCCGACACCTCGCGCCGCGGCCTGTTCGAGCTGGCCGACGGCGGCACGCTCTTCCTCGACGAAGTCGGCGACATGAGCATGCCGATGCAGAGCAAACTCCTGCGCGTCCTCCAGGACGGCGAGTTCCGCCCCGTCGGCTCCGAGACCCCGCGTCACGTCGACGTGCGCGTGATCTCCGCCACCAGCCGCGACCTCGAGGCCATGATCAAGCAGAAGGCGTTCCGCGAGGACCTCTACTTCCGCCTCAAGGTGATCACCGTGAAACTCCCGCCCCTGCGCGAGCGCCGCGAGGACATTCCCCTGCTGCTCGACCACTTCCTCGCCAAGATTGCTCAGGAGAACAAGACGCCCAAACTGCGCGTCGATCGCGAGCTGATGACCCTGCTCACCCGCTACGACTGGCCCGGCAACGTCCGCGAGCTCGAGAACCAGGTCTACCGCCTCGCCCTGTTCGCCGCCGACGACACCCTGAGCCTCCAGGACGCCCAGAGCGACACCGAGTTCTTCGGCAAGGTCAACTTGCCCGGCACCCGCGGCGCCGACACCCGCCTCAGCCGCGAAGACGTGCAGCGCGCCCTCAGCCAGGCCAACGGCAACCGCGACGAGGCCGCGAAGATTCTCGGCATCAGCCGCGCGACCTTCTTCCGAAAGCTGAAGCAGTTCCAGATCGGCCAGAAGCGACCCCGGCTCGTCAGGCCCCCCCACTCGGCCTAGAGTCGCAATATTAAAGATGATGGGCATCTCACCGAGCCTTGGCCAGGCCTCAGTGAGACTCGAACGTCGTGGATGAGACTTGCACGCAATAAGTATTTGCTCTTTAGCCTGTTATAGATAGTCTCATACGGAATACCCTCGCCATCGCACCTGATACATCAAACAAGTATCTATGTTTCATACACTTACTGAAGCAGCATCTCACCATAACCTTCGGTGACCGATGGCACATTGGAACGACAAGAGCGTGGCGAAGGCCCTACGACCGAAACACAACTCTCTTACTTTTCAGCGAGATATCCAGACGACCGAGAGTCTGTCTACAAAGTTGGCATCACCGTTGCTCTTCTGACCCGGCGTGAAGCAGGCGGGCAGTTAACGGGTGGTCAACTTGAAGTCCCGGGAGGATGTCATGAAGAACGTGGCGAAAGCAGCAATGATCATGGTGGTGGCACTGGCCCTCTGCCAGTCGGCGATGGCGGCCCCGACCCATGGCGCCGCCGTGGCGGTCTCGCACTCCCGCAGCGCGGGTCTGTTCGATCACTTCCTCGGCCTCTTCGGCGCGATCTGGGGCACCGACGGCGCGATCTGGAGCGACCGCGGAGCCATCTGGAGCGGCCAAGTCGGAGGGGATAACCGCGGCGCCATCTGGGGAGGCACTAACCCTGGTGACGGGCGAGCTTCAGTCGTGACCAGCAAGGGCTCGAACGGGTTCGGCACACAGGGTGCGATTTGGGGTTGCAAGGGACCCTGCTAAAAACCCGCTCGAATAAGGATTGACATCAGGGGACCCTTTGGGTCCCCTTTTTCTATATTGAACAGTTCTTGACCTCTCGTCCATCAGAGCACTAAGTTTTGTATTCTATGGACGCTTACCCCACGCTGCTCCGCTACGAGATAGATTCTCTCTTGAGTGATGGAGCCCATGCATCGGTTTTTAAGGCTCATTCTGTTTCCGGAGATCATGTCGTCATCAAGGTTTTCAAGCGATCTGAGAACGCCGACCCCACCCTTTCTCGTGACACCTCCATTTTCGCCCTGCGTGAGATAGAGGTTCTCGGCGGGAGTAACCATCCTAACCTGATCAGGCTAATTGAATTTGGTGAGACTCTAGACTGCGGAGAGGATTTTCTGGTACTGGATTGGGTGGAAGGCCAACATTTCGTCTCCGCCTCAAGGAACATTTCCAGAAATCAATTCTATTCACTGCTTGCGCAAACCTGCAGGGCTCTTCATCACCTTCACTCACGTGGCTTCGTTCATGGGGATTTGAAGCCTCAGAACCTCCTCGTCCTTTCTGATCCCTCCGCTGCGCAACATTCTTCCTCCCTGAAACTCATCGATTTCAGCTATGCCCGGCTTGCCGGGGCACTTCCTACACCACAAGTTCAGGGTAGCCCTAACTATTTGGCGCCCGAAGTGCTTCTCGGTAGTGCCCCATCCGTCGCATCCGATCTCTACTCACTCGGCGCTGTGCTATATGAGTGCTTGGCCGGTTCTCCACCATCCTACGCTACCGATGTTAGGAATGCATTGCTCCATCGCATCTACGCGCCTCCTCAGCCGCTTCCAAGCAGTTCTATGAGCGAGCTCCACGGAGTTATCAATCAAATGATCTCGAAAGACCCCCTAAGGCGCCCCCATTCCGCAGCAGAGATTCTTCGCCTTATCAATACAGTCTCTCCACACGGACATTTCCCTCTTCATACCTATGATACCTGGTCCTCAGCTGCCACCTCTTGTCCTACCATCGGGCGAAATGACGACCAGGCAAGAGTACGCCTTCTGCTAACACAAACAATGGAAATGCGTGGTGCTTCAACAGCGAGTCAAATCCTGGTTCGTGGCCACAAAGGCATTGGGAAGACTCGCTTCCTATTTGACACAGCCCTCTATGCGAAACGCATCGGCTACAGGGTGCAGTTCTTCAACTCACCATCCTCGCGAGATCTAAACACCCTTCATGCCTCTATCAATGACACCTCTCTCCCGCTTCGCCACTCCCGCGCCTTATTGCTTGCCTATGACAACGTTGGTCCGGATCTATATTCTGCCCTTATTACTCAAATGGAGCACACCGTCGACCCAGATACTCGCATAATTTACCTCATCGCTTTCGATTCATCTGTGACCTCCCCAGGTGACTTGCGCGACTTCTCTCATCTTGCACCCACGCACTCTCCTAACCTGGACGTTTGGCTTTGTCCTCTCACCCCTGACGAGGTCCGCACGCTCACCCTCGAATCCCTTGACGTGACGGATTGTGATCCACACACGATCGCTTCTCTACACCTCGCGTCGGGGGGAATACCCGGTGTCTTCAACCATCTCTTGGCAACCTCTCTTGACAGTCAACTCTTTACAACTCGGGGCGGCCGACTCGAATCAGCGCGACAAATCACCCACTTCGACACACCGTCTTCCCTTCATTCATATTTGACTGGGCTCATCCGATTGCTTTCTCCCGCCGAGAGGGACATAGCCCTTCTGTATGCGGCCTCGGAGAGCCACATGTCGATCGACGATATCTGTTCCTTAACGGCGTCCAGCGCGGTAGACGCTCTCACGTTGTGCCACAAAATGGCTTCTGCGGGAATCCTTCGCCGGGAATCACATCCTAACTTGTCCTTTTCTGTATCATCCGGACTTCTGGGCAGAGAACTTCTTCATACATTGCCTGTCCAGGATCTGCAGCAGCTCCATAAACGTCTTGCCTCGTTGTGCGTGTCGAAGTCCGACAATTCTGAATTCCTTGAACGTGCAGTTACTCATTATGTCTCGGCTGCAATGCCCCAGGAGACCATTAAGTACTCCCTCCTTGCAGCAGCAAAGGCTGAAGAGCGAAATGACCTGAACGCTGTGGTGCGTTTATACCGATGCACCCTGGCATGCGCACCCACTGACGGTGTGATTCGGGCCACGGCAGCGTTAGGTGTATCGATTGCCCTTCGCAGACTTGGTAGACTCCACGAAGCCCTAGCAGGCTTGCAAGACTATGGCCAAGCCAAGGATTTGCCACCATCGCTCATGTTTAGCATTCAACTCAATCGCTCTCTGGCCGCGCGAAACGCTGGCGACCTCCTAACCATGGAATCTACAGCCCGATCTGCGCGAGCGATCGCCCTTCGTTCTCGCCTAGATCCAGAGCTCTCCATCGCCTCTGGACAACTCGGGTCCGCATTGCGACTACTTGGCCGGATTCCTGAAGCGCTTCCTCTTCTTTACAAAACAGTAGCACGCGCAAGGCGTCCGGAGGGCAGACTGGCCAAGGGCATGGCACTCCAGGACATTGCAGCATTTCACTGGACTCGCGGGGATCTCGTCCGTGCCCTTCGTTATATGAGACGTTCATTGCCTTTGCTCCCCATAGCAGCTAGAGGTTCTGAGCGAGAATTGGCATTGTTGAGCGCTGGGATTCTTCAAATGGACCTTGGGAATTACAAGTGGGCGAGACGAACGGAGCATTTGGCTCGCTCTCTACTCCAAAAGCGAAAGCTGCGAGTGTGGGAGGGCTCCGCCTGTAACAATATTGCTGAGACTTATCGTTGCCAAGGCCGATGGTTGATCGCTCTACGCTGGTATACGGACGCTCGGAGTGTTCTAACGGGATCCGGAGCCGATTCGTTCGGAATGATTGTCCGAGGGAATATTGCGCACGTACTGATACGAGCTGGATACTACTCCGAAGCACTCGCCGGGCTTAAACATGGGATGCGAATCGCTCAAGTGGGCCGCCCTGTTCAAGGGAAGTATGAACTACTATGTGCTTGGGGATTGTTGTTAGTGACTGTAGGACTATGGAAGCAGGCAATTCGAGTTCAAGATCACGCTCGTAGGTTGCTAGGCCAATCTGGCATTTCGAGCGCGATGCTTGAAGTTGGAAACATACACTCTTGTGCGCTTTTGACCGCCGGACGCCCAGAAGCCGCCCGCGAAATCATCCAGAGCGCTGTTCGCGACCACGAAGGGCGCTCTCCGTTTTATGCTTCACTTGGAGCATCCCTTACGGGTGTGCAGATTGATCGGGCGCTTGGTCATTCTGCGAGCTTACTCTATGAGCGCCTGACCAAGATTCTGGACGCGTGTCGCAATAAGAACATGGCCTGGCACCTCACCGGTGCGCTTATTCTGCGTGGAGACCTGCTGCTCGAAGCCGGGAGAGTGGACGAGGCGGAAAAGGATCTTGCAGAGGCACTGAAGATCGCTCAGAAGAACGCCGATAGACCGCAGTTCTGGGTTGCGAGCTATTGGCTGGGAAGGGTGTTCGAACAGCGGCTGCAGTACGAGCGCGCCCTGGGGTGCTACAGGGTCGCCGCGCTGACCATCAATGAGCTCGCCATGGACCTGGATGATGAGCGGTACCGGGAGCCTTTCCTGGCGCAGCCGGCGGTTCGGGAAGCTCAGGCTCGGTATGAGCGTCTTCGGGCGGAGGTAGGCAGACAGGCGCGGCACGACATCGCGACGATGAGTCGGAGCGAGAAGATCTCACGTCGGATGCTGAATGCCCTTAATGCGATAGGGCAGAAGCTGACTTCGATCCTCGACCTCGATGAGTTGCTGTCTCATCTGCTCGATTTGTCGATCGAAAACGTGCGCGCGGAGCGGGGCATGGTCTTTCTGCGGGATGAGGGTACGGGTGAAATGCGGCTCGCGTCTGCTCGCAACATGGATAGGGAGAGTCTCGAGGATGTCACTTCCTTCAGCCGTTCTATCATCAAGAGAGTAGCGGAAGGTCATACCCTCCTCGAGGTGGACGTGGGCAAGGACTCTGCTCTGTCGGCATACAAGAGTCTCGTCATCCACAAGATCAAGTCGATCTTGTGCGTACCGATGCGGACGCGCGGCAGCACGATTGGCGTCATCTACCTGGACACGCAGCGAGCCGCGCAGATGTTCACGGACAAGGAGCGGACGTTCGTGGAGTCGTTCGCGAGCCAGGCGGCGATCGCGATCGAGAACGCACGAGTGTTCGGTGACATCAGCGCAGAGAACGCTCGCCTGAAGCAGGAGGTCGCCGGGCGAACCCGGTTCGATAGCTTGATAGGCATGAGCCCGGCTATGCAGAAACTGACCGAAGTGATCTCGGGGGTCCTGTCCAGCGACTGTAACGTTCTGATCGTGGGCGAGAGCGGCACGGGCAAAGAGCTCGTCGCTCGAGCAATCCATTACAACGGCCCGCGTCAGAAGAAGAAATTCGTTGCCATTGACTGCGGCGCGCTCCCGGAAAACCTGCTCGAAGCCGAACTGTTCGGGTTCGTCCGCGGGGCCTTTACGGGCGCGGACAGGGACAAAACGGGATTGATCGCGGAGGCGCACGGGGGCACATTGTTCCTGGACGAGGTTTCCAACACCACCATGGCACTGCAGGCGAAGCTCCTGAGAGTTCTCCAAGAACGTGAAGTGCGCCGAGTCGGCGAGAACGCGTCGCGTAATGTGGACGTCCGGGTTGTGGCCGCGACGAACGGAGATCTCGGTCTTCTCATGAAGGAAGGAAAGTTCCGCTCCGATCTATACTATCGTCTGAATGTGGTCCAGGTAGAAGTTCCGTCTCTCCGCGAGCGACGCGAAGACATTCCCCTGCTGGCGTGCCACTTCCTGAAGCAGTGCGCGCGGGATGGTGGTGCGGCAAAACGCCTTGCGGCCGGCGTACTGGAGGCTCTCTGTCGCTACGATTGGCCGGGCAATGTGCGTGAGCTCGAGAACGTCGTGGAGCGTATGACCGTCCTGACCCGCGGGAGAGTCGTGACGCAAGATCGCATCCCGGACGAGATTCGGTCTGCTGCCGGCCTTCTGCCGCCAGATGGAAATGGTGACGGCAACGGGCACAAGACGGGTGAACAGCTCATGATCGAGGATGCCCTCCGTCGTCATGGAGGGGACAAAGCCAAGGCAGCCCGCTATATCGGCTGGAACAGACAAAAGCTCTACCGCAAGATGAGGGCGTTCGACATCCCTGCCGACTACGGGCAGACGGTGTGATACTGTGTGACACGCAAAGGAGGCCCTTTTCACAGTAGGACGCATTCTCTGCACCGGGATTGTTGACAATCGACGTCACTCACACATCCGTTGGCCCCATCCATCAGCAAACAAAGGTCCTGCAGAACCTCAATTTCGTGATCGTGTCCGTTCCTGGCCAGTGGTATCCCTCTTGCTGTTGACACAGCCACCACAATCGCATGGGGGAAGGAGATACCGCCGGATGGGAACCGAAATACGCAGGCGACTGGACCTGGATGCCTGGTTGAGCGACCTCAAGAAGCTGGGAGGTCAGGCACGCACACTGAGTGAGCGGCACGAGTCGCTTCAAGACCTCATGGACCTCGCAGATCTTCAAATGCTCGAAGAGGCCACCAAACGGATCATCGTCTCCTTGAGCAAGAAGGCGCTCTACGGATTCTCGCAGCCCATGGAACGTGAGCTCGCGGGAGCCGCCACCATCGCGATGCCCAGCGGACCCCTGGAACCTGGATTCATTCTGCCGGCCCGCGAGCTCCTGGATTCGGGTTATTCCCCCTCCTCCGTAGAGCGAGTCGATCGATTCGCAATGGACTCCACCGGGCACTATTCCGATGGAATCATTGGTTCGACGGAGGGCATGCGCCGAGTCCACCATCTGATCTCGAAGGCCGCCACCTGTTCGCTTCCAGTCTTGATCCAGGGAGAGAGCGGCACGGGCAAGGAGCTGGTGGCACGCGCCATTCATCAGAAGTCCGGCCGCCAGGCACGCCGATTTTTCTCCGAGAATTGCTCCGCGCTCTCCGAGAGTCTTCTCGAATCAGAGCTGTTCGGGCACGTTCGTGGCGCCTTCACAGGAGCCGATCGCGACCGCAAGGGAATCCTCGAGCTGGCACATGGCGGGACCCTGCTGCTCGATGAGATTGGCGACATGAGCATTCGCATGCAGAGCAAGCTGCTACGTGCCCTCCAGGAGCGAGAAGTCCGCCCCGTCGGCGGGAAAGAGACCATTCGCGTGGATGTGCGAATCATTTCCGCGACGAACCGCAGTCTGCGTGGATTGATCAAGGAAGGTGCGTTCCGTGAGGATCTCTTCTACCGAATCAATGTCATTACGATTGATCTTCCTCCTCTGCGAGAACGGAAGGAAGACATCCCGCACCTCGTGGCACATTTTCTGGACCGCATCGCCGCCGACAGTGGCTTCCCACGGCGCGAGTTTTCAGCGGGGGCGCTGGAACTGCTCGCAGGCTATGACTGGCCGGGCAACATCCGCGAGCTGGAAAACGTCGTGCAGCGAGCGGTTGCCTTGAGCGAATCTGAACGAATCAACGCGGAGGAGCTTCCTGATCGCATCCGGCACGTGATGATCACTGAGGAGTCACAGGACTACTCCGGAGTCGGGAAGGGTGGCGAGCAATTGATGATTGAAAAGGCGCTTCACAACTTTGAAGGTGACAAGACTCACGCTGCCCGTTTCATCGGCTGGAGTCGCCCCAAGCTCTACCGCCGCATGAGACACTACGGCGTACCGATCCAGTTCGGCCGGCATCCGGGAAAATCACGTCCATGAGGACGTTCTCTACTTCCTTGCCGGCCTAGGGGCCGACGACACCCTGCGCGGCGAAGACCTCCGGGCTGCCGGGTATTCTGAGATCCGGCCAAGCGAGGACGACGCTGCCCGCTGTCGCCGCCAGGCCCGTGTAGTCGCCCACCGTGTACTGCGTCTGCACCAGCGACGTCGCCGAGTTGACCTTCACGTTCGGCAGGAAGGTCCGGGCGTCGGTGGTGTTGGTGTAGAAGACGTCGTAGTTCAGGTTGGCGGGGTCGAGTCGCCGGTCGAGCCAGCCGAGGCTGACGAGACCGTTCGGATGGACGCCGATCCACGGTATGAACTGATCGGCTGCGCCCGTGTCGTCGCTGACTTTCATCGGCGTCGTCCAGCCCCTGCCGCCGTTCTTGGAGAGCGACATCCGGACATCGGCGTTGGTGCAGGGCAGGCGCTCCTGACCGGTGTTCACGCACGAGCCGTTCGGGAAGTCGGTCCAGGCGACGAAGATCGTGCCGTTCGAGGCGATGGCGGCGGTCGGAAAACTGTTGGCGATGATGCCGACGAACGGGTCGGTGCCGAAGTTCGGGTCGGCGTTCTTCAGCCGGTACACTCCCGGGCTGGGGAGTCCGGCGGCCACGTCGGCGGGCGTGCTCCAGGTCGCTCCGCCATCGGAGGACCGGACGTACCGGATGGCGGTCGGCCCCGCGGGCAGGAGGTAGTCGGCGTAGAACACGTAGATCGTCCCGTCGGGAGCCACGACCGGCTGGCTGCCCTGCACTTCGCCCGCGGGGAACGGGGCGACGCGGCTCACGGTCGCCGCGGGCGACCAGGTGGCCCCGGCATCGCGCGAGATGCGCACGCTGATCGCCGAGGCGGTCGGCAGGATGCTGGTGTAGGAGACATAGATCGTTCCGCGGAACGCGCTCGCCGGCTGGGCGTCCACCGTCATGTACGGCTTGTCGGCGATCTCGAGATTGGGGTTCGGCTGCGTCACCACCGAGAAGGTCGGAAACGTTCGGCCGCCGTCGGTCGAGCGGGCGACCAGGATGGCCGACTCGCCGGTGAGGGCGCTCGGCAGGTTCAGATAGGCGTAGTAGAAGACGCCGCTCCCGTCGGCGGCGATCGACGGGTCGTAGCAGTTGCTCTTCTTCAGCACCAGCGTGGTGATGGCGCCCGATCCCCAGGTGCGGCCTCCATCCGCCGAGAAGACCGAGCGGCAGTTGACGTCCTGGGCCCTCGGGATGTCCTCCATGAAGCCGGCGACCAGGGTCATCGGGTCGATCGGGCTGGCGGCGACGCTGGCCTCGCGGATCTGCGGGTCGTTGGTGTCGGTGAGGCTGCTCAAGGCAATGTCGGCGCCGAAGTGCACTGTCGCCGGGGCGCCGCTCGACGGCTGGCCGGTCAGAAGACCCAGGGCGACAATCCAGGCGAGCATCGCGGCCCGCCGCGAAACGAGAGCGCGGGCGGCGCGGCGCGCCGTCTTGAAGGTTCGGCTGCAAGCGATAGTCATGCGGCACCTCTCTGAGCGCCTGGTCCAGGATGGATCTGGCTATGGTGATTCAGTTACGCCCAGATGGCGGCCGCGTCAACTCGAATCCTGCCGCGCCGGCGCGGAAATTCAGTGGGGCGGCGGGAAAAGAGCGGATGGTATCTTCGAGCCTCTAGTTGTAGTATATGACGAAATCAGCATACCACATTGTGTGGTAGTCACTCTATGATTTTTATGGTATATTGACCATGCCATGGCAATTCTTGGACGTCTGCGACGAGGCGGGCAAGAACCTCTTCAAGGAGTGGCTCTACGGCCTAGTCGATGATGAGCGGGCAGCCGTGAACGCCCACATCGACATCTGCCGTAATCAGCCGCAGTTACGCTCACCATACGCCGACAAGTTTACGACTGGGGAATGCAAAGGTCTCATTGAGCTAAGGGTCACGAACTTCCGTGTCGAGCTTCGGCCGCTCGCCTGTTACGCGAAGGGGTTCTCAGTGGTCCTACTTGCTGGAGCCCGTAAGCACAATAATCGCCTCATACCTCAAGGTGCCTGTGGCACGGCGCTAGAGCGGTGGCGACTCTTGGAAGATGGAGTGTACCGAAGGTGCTTTCATGAGTACTAGAGAGCGAATCGCAAAGAGCTTGAACGCCAGCGAGAACTATAGCAACGCCTACGTTGCTCAGCACGTTTATCGAGGCATTGCGGCTCAAATACGAAGTCTCCGTAAGGTCCGAAGGCTTACTCAGACGGCGCTAAGCAACAAGATTGGTAACGACGCACAAGAAGCGATTTCTCGTTGGGAGAATCTCAAGGAGCGTCCCACTCTAGCCACGCTGTTGAAATTGGCTGCCGCCTTTGAGGTTGCTCTAGTTGTCAAATTTGTCTCGTTTGGCGACTTTGTTGAGCATGCCGCGTCTACGGCGCCAACGACTGAAATCTCGAGGCGCACCGAAGATCAAAGCCTTCAGAGGTTGGCGCAATCGACAGTGACTGACATCAACGTTAGCGGTTTAGTCGAGGAAGGCGGGAACGATACAGCCACCAAGTTGGGTCGTTGCGTTGAAGCGCAGCACACACCAATAGCAGTTCTCACTGCGTCGGAGCGTGTTTGATGCCCACAAGACCAAACAAGCGCAAGCCGCGCAAAGACACTCCGGTTGCGACAACCACTCCTACCTTAATCCCAGAGCATGTAAATAGTGAGAATGCTCTTACCTTCTACGTTAGCAGCGCGGAAATCTTCGTCACTGTCTATGACTTCAGATTGCGAATCGGTGAGATCCTAAAGGTGGGCGAGGGGAAGCTTGTCATAAAGGACCTCGTGACGCTTTACATGTCGCCGCAGCACGCCCTCGCGTTGACTGCGATCCTTGCCAATCGCATTCGCAACTATGAGGAACAGTACGGGAAGATCCCGAGGCTGGAAGCTCCTGGTCAGGAAGTCTCCTAACGGCGCTTCCATCCTGCGCGAGCAGCACGTCTTGCTATTCTCTTTCTCTCTCCAGGCGTGAGCGATGCTCTGGCCTTTCCCCCCTTCAAGCCTCCCAACCGCCCGTGCACCACGGCAGCGGGGTTCTTTTCCCTGGGTTAGTCGGCCGTGGCTTGCTGGACGATAGAAACGGCGAGCGAGTTGGGATCCCCGTGCGACCCCTCTGCGCCTTGCCGCGCCGGCGCTACGGCACGCTGATCACGGTCGAATCCGTCGCCGTCGCGGGGGCCGAGCCGCCGCCCGACACCTGCACCTGGTTCACCTGCGGAGAGGTGGCGGTCGCGAGCACGTTGACCCTGACGAGGATCGCAGTGTAGCTGGCCCCGGGCGCGAGCGGGGTGGTGCGCGTGCACGTGGGCGCGACGCACGACCATCCGAGGGCGCCCATCGAGACCAGGGTCAGGCCGGGCGGAGGCATCTCCGTCACGGTGACTGTGCCGCTGGTCGTGCCGGCGCCGGAGTTGTTCGACACGATCACGTTGTAGGTCGCCCCCTGCTGGCCCGGGAAGAAGTTCCCACTGTGGGTCTTCGTGATGCTCAGCGACGGGACGCCGCCGGGAATGATCGTCGTCGAGTCGGAGGCGCTGGCGGGCGGCGCGCCGCCTCCGTTCACCATCACCTGGTTCACCTGGGGCGAGGTCGCGTTGGTGGCGACGCTCACCGTGATGGCGATCGGTGGGTAGGCGGCCCCGGCCGGCAACGGGTTGGTGCTCATGCACTGCACCGGGTCGCACATCCATCCGGTCCCCGACATCGAGACCACCGTCAGGCCGGGAGGCGGCATCTCCATCATCATCACCGGTCCGTTGGTCGGCTGGGACCCGACGTTCGAAATCATCACCGTGTACTGGGCGTTCGTCTGCCCCTGGGAGAAGTTCGCGTTGTGGGTCTTGGTGACGCTCAGCACCGGAGGACCGGGGTCGATCTGGGTGACATCGCTGGCCGAGCGGACGGCGCCGTCGCCGCCTCCCGTCGCCGTCGCCTGGTTGGTCAGCGAGGACGGCGCGCTGGTCGCCACGTTGACCGTGACCGTGATCGGCGGATAGGAGGCCGCGGGTGGGAGCGTGTCGCCGCGCGCGCAGGCGTTGCCGGGCGAGGGACAGGTCCATCCGGTCCCGGCCATCGAGGCCAGCGCGAGCCCCGCGGGCGGGTTCTCCGCGACTGTCACCGTTCCGCTGGTCGGCGCGTTGCCGCCGTTCGACACCGTCAGCGTGTAGGTGGCTCCCTGCTGGCCCTGGACGAAGTTCCCGACGTGCGTCTTCACGATGGTCAACTGAGGAACGTCGATGCCGGTCGGATCGCTGGCCGAGGCGCTGGCCGATCCGCCTCTCGACACGGTCGCCTGGTTCAACTGCGGGGACAGGTTCGCGTTGCCCGCCACGTTGACCGTCACCGTGATCGATGGATAGGAGGACCCGGGGCCGAGAGGATCGCTGCGCGAGCAGCCGGCGGCGCCGCAGGTCCATCCGGTCCCCGCCTGCGACACCAGGGAGAGTCCGGATGACGGCGTGTCCGTCACCGTCACCGTCCCGCTGGTCAGCGCGCTCCCCGTGTTCGACACCGTCACGGTGTAGGTGGCGTTCGTCTCCCCGACGTAGAAGTTGCCGCTGTGAGTCTTCGTGATGCTCAGCGCCGGGGCTACGGCGGGACAGGCCGTGGAGACGATCTCGGACCCGTCGCTCCTGAAGCCGTAAGGGCCGGCCCCGCAGGCGTTGTGCGCCCTGACGAGGTAGTTGAAGACGCCTCCGGTCGGCGGCATCGACGAGTCCGAGATCGTCGCGCCGGGAACCCCGGTCGCCAGACAGATTGCGACGGAGCCCGGCACCACCGGATTCGGGGGCTTCAGGACGTCGTACACGGTGTCGAGCCCCGCGCGCGGACCCGCAGGGTCCCAGAAGACGGTCGCTTTGTCCGAAGCGAGCGTGAGGTTCGTGACCTCGCCCGGGATGGCGAAGGCACCCGGATCGGCGGGCGCGCAGTCGCAGGCGTCTCCCGCCCCGTCCCCGTCGCCGTCGACCTGAGTCGCGTTGGCGATCGTCGGGCAGTTGTCGCACGCGTCACCCACTCCGTCCCGATCGGCGTCGCCCTGACCGGGATTGGTGACCCCCGGACAGTTGTCGCTCCCGTCCATGACGCCGTCACCGTCGACGTCGCCGAGAAGCGCCAGGGTGAACTCGCCGAGCATGGTGGTCTGCGCGCTCACCTGCTCGTTCGCCGGATCGAGACTCGTCGCCAGCGGGGCCCACATCTGGGCGATCGGGTCGAAGTGCAGGAACGTCAGCTCCCCGACCTGGGCGGGCCCGAGCCCCGGCACGCCGGTAAACCCGACGGTCAGCGTCATCGGCTGGGCCAGCGCGCCGGCTTCGCCCGGCGTCGGCGCGGCCGGACTCTGGCCCCAGAGGCGCACGTCGAAGCTCGCCAGCGGCATCCCGAGAGGGACGTCGTGGGCGGGCGTGTCGCGCGGCAGATACTCGGCGGTGGGGTTGGGCACCGAGCCGGTGGCGCCCTGGGGCATGTCGATGGCCAGGCTCATCCCGTTCTGATGGTTCTGCCCGCCCAGCATGAAGCCGAGCGGCTGCAAAGCCCCCAATGGATTCCAGTCGATGCCCTCGTACTCGTAGGCGCCGGCGTCATCGAGCCCGTGCTGCGGCCGGGTCACTCCGCGTTGATCGGTGGCCGGACCCCAGATGTCGCCGAACTCGTTGAACGCGGGGCTGTACCAGGGGAACGAGTGGGTCCCGCTCCATCCACCATTGAAGCGGAGCGTGGAATCCAGGAGCGGGTCGGTGTTCACGAGGTTCGCGCTCGTGATCAACCCGCACGTGTCGTCCTTCTCGACGTTCCGCGGTCCCCCTATGGTCGGAGCGTTGCATTGGGGGTAGGTTCCGAGAGGAGTCGCATAGTCGTCCGACAGGATGTCGGCGAAAAGCAAAGCGAAACTCCCCGTTCCGGGCATGTTAGGGTTGTCCATCCAGATGCCCTGGGCGTCGGTGGACGTTCCATTCGGAGCCCAGTTGTTGAACAGGGTGCACCACTCCAGCAGGACCGTCCCGGAGTGGATGTACACCCCCATTCCCCGGGCGCTGCAGAGGTCGGGCACGGGCTTCTCGCAGAGCGGCTCGTTCTCCGACACCGTGACGTTCTCGAGCAGGGCGCTCGCCAGGTAAGTGCCGCCATCCACGTACAGGCCGCCGCCGTAAATGCTCTTGTTGCCGTAGACGCCGCTGGTCCGCAGGTCGAGCCAGGCGGGTTGATGGTCGACGTACAACGCGCCGCCCCAGTCGGCCTCGTTGAACCGGAACACCATGTCGCGGGCCCACAACTGGCCCCGGACGAGCGCTCCTCCTCCACGGGACGCCACGCTGGCGATGGGAGTGCCATGCTGGACGATGAACCGGTCCATCCCGACCGAGCTGCCCGCCTCGATCGTCACGCAGCGCCGCTGTCTGTTCCCGTCGATGGTGGACATGGCGATCTGCGTGTTGAAAGCGTGATCCCAGCCGCCCGAGATCGTCACGTTCTTGTTCACGTACACCACTTCCGCTCCCACCATGCTGCTGTAGAAGGGGGATTTGGAGATCGTGACCAGGATCTTGTCGCAGCTCTGCGCCTTGATGATGGCGCGGTTGATCGTCCGGAACGGAGACCCGGGCATGAAGCCCAGGTTGTTGTCGTTGCCGTTGTCCCCGTCCACGTACCAGACGGGCGGATGCTGGACCTCGACCGAGCCGATGTCGCAGGCGCATCCGCTCGGCCGTTTCAGACCCCGCTGATCGGCGGCGGGACAATTGGCCGTGTCGCCCGCGTCGATCGCCGGGCTGTTCGAGGCCGGCAGAAGAGTGTTCGTGAAGCCGCCGTTGGCCTGCAGAGGGCCGAGCTGCGGGTTGGGATTGATGATGTCGCCGGCCGCGTTGAAGCCGCAGCTGTTGTCGCTCGTCAGGTTGTGACCGTTGCTGGTGATCCCGCTGGAGCACTGCGAGGGGCCGTTGAAGACGCTCGGGCCCGCGACGATCGTGTTGCGCGCGCTGATCGCCGCGGAGACCAGGGATTTGTAGATGGCGCCGCCGGCCGTGAGGGCGGTGTTCTGGCTCATCGTCACGCTGCTGAAGTCCACCTTCCCGTCCACGTCGTAGAGGCCGCCGCCGAAGGTCGCGCTGTTGCCGCTGAAGGTGGAGTTCTCGAAATTGGCCGTCGCGCCCGAGGCGTTGTACACGGCGCCGCCGAGCGTGGCGGAGTTCGCCTGGAAGGTGGAGTCGTGGACGGCGAGCGTGCCCGCGTTGTAGATGGCGCCGCCCTGCGGCGCCTGATTCTGGATCAGACCGACCTGCTCCAGGCTGAGATTGCCGTTGTTCAGGACGGCCCCGCCATTCCCGAGCGACGTGTTGGCGAACCGGACGTAGAGCGTCTCGAGGGAGAGCGACACGGCGTTGTTGACCTGAAAGACCGCTCCCGTGAGGGTGGACGACGCGTCGAGGCTGATCGACCCGTTCTTCTCGTACCCGTCGATGACGGTGTCCTTCCCAATCGTGATCGTGTTCGAGATCGTGATCACCCAGGGCCCCGGCCCACAGTTGAAGGTGACCTTGTTCCCGCCTCCGTTCTGCACCGCGTTCACGAAGGCGTTCTCGTCACAGCTTCCCAGCATGCCGTTGCCGACGATGCCTCCGGCCTCGGCGGGCGGCGCGAACAGAAATCCCGCGAGCAGGACGGCCGCCAGGGCAGCCACGCTCGACATCGAGGGTCGGCATCGGTTCATCGGATTGTCCTCCTTACCGTCGCATCATCGTTCGGGTCGGCCCCATCGAGGGGCCCGCTCGTCTGGATAAACGCAATCCACGAACGATCTGCGACACGGGAGGCCTGTCGGGGACTTAGTGCTCCCGCCGCACCGGCAGCGTCACGGTGACGCAGGTGCCGCGGGCGGTGGAGTCGATGGCGATCTGGCCGCCGAGCTGGCGGACGCGCTCGCGCATGCCGGCGATGCCGACGCCGAGAGGCATCTCGCCCTTGGCGTGGCGCGCGGTCGTCGGGATGCCGCGTCCTTCGTCGCGCACCACGAGGGTGACGCCGCTCTTGTCGCGGCCCAGGCGGATGCGTGCGCGGCGGCTGCCGGAGTGGCGGTGGATGTTCGCCAGGCTCTCCTGGACGATCCGGAACAGGGTCGCCTCGACCTCGCCCGGAAGACAGCCGGCCTTGGCCGATTTCGGGACCGTCAGGTCGACGCGGATGCCGCTGCGGGCCGAGAACCCTTCGGCATACCAGCGGACGGCGGACCACAGGTTGCCGTCCTCGAGCTCGGGAGGGTGCAGCAGGTACGACAGGGTGCGCAGCTCGCGGCAGGACTGCTCGGTGAGACGCAGGCTGTCGGTGAGCCGCTGGCGTGTCTTCGGGTCGAGCGTGGCGGCGGCCCGGGCGACCAGGCTGAGGTTCATCGCCAGCCCGGCGAGGTTCTGGGCGGTGCTGTCGTGCAGCTCGCGGGCGATGCGGCGGCGCTCTTCGCTCTGCGAGCGCAGCAGCAGGCCGGACACTTCCCGCAGCGCCTCCTCCGTCTTCTTGCGGGCGGTGATGTCCTGCACCATGCTGTCGAAGTGCACCGTGGTCCCGTCCTTCTCGGGGACGGCGCGCACGCCCATCAGGAGCCAGATCGGCGTGCCGTCGCGCCGGCGGACGTGCACCTCGAGCCCGGAGATCTCTCCGTCCCGGTCGAGGGCGCGCCTGATGTCCTTGCGCACGGTCGGGTCGACATAGAGCTGCCTGCCGATGTCTTTCACCTCGGAGATCAATTGCTCGGGTGAGTCGTAGCCCAGCATCCGCGCCAGGGCCGGGTTGGCCGTCAGGAAGACTCCGTCGGCGGTCGTCTGGGCGATCCCTTCGACGGAGTTCTCGAAGATGCCGCGGTATTTCAATTCGGCGAGGCGCAGCGCCTCGGCGCTCTCGCGCAGCTTGTGATACGCCAGGGCGTTCTGGACCGCGACCGCAGCGGCGCGCGACACGGCGGTCAGCTTCTCTTCGTCCTCGCGCTGGAACCCGGACCCGTCCTTCTTGTTCTGGATCAGGATGAACCCGATCACCTCGCCGCCCGGCGTCAGGAGCGGCGTGCAGATGGCGCTCCTGACGCGGAACCGGCGGCGCAGCGCGGGGGTGATCTGCGGGTCGTGCGCGGCGTCGTTGGCGACGTACGACCTCTTGTGCTCGGCGACCCAGCCGGCCAGCCCGCGCCCCATCGGCCAGGTGTAGTCGAAGTCGCGCACCGCGCTCTGGGTGCAGAACTTCGTGCTGGTCATGCCGGCCGGCGTCATCAGCCCGGCGCAGCCCCCTTCGGCCCCGAGAAGCTTGAGCGTCTCGCGCACTACGGCGACCATGAGCACGTCGACGTCGAGGGTCGAGTTCAGATCGCGCGTGATCGACAGCAGGGACTGCACCGTCTCTTCGGCCTTCTTGCGCTCGGTGATATCGCGCTCGACGCCGGCGAAGCGGACGATCTCGCCTTTGGCGTCGCGCACCGGGAACGAGCGCGCCCACAGCCAGCGGATCGAGCCGTCCGGCCGGACGATGCGGTACTCCTGGTTCCATTCGGGCCTCTCCCCTTCCGGCTTCCAGTTGTTCAGCGAGGCGAGCACGCGCTCGCGGTCGTCGGGGTGCACCGCCGCCAGCCAGGCGCGCGGCTTTCTCAGGATGTCGTGGTCGTGGCCCCAGATCCGGTCGAAGGCGGGGTTGACGTAGAGGATCTCGTTGGTCCTGGCGTCGCTCAGGTAGAACACGTCCTGGATCGCCATCTCCATCTGGCGCTGGCGCTCTTCGCTGTCGCGCAGCGCCTGCTCCGAGCGCCGGCGCTCGGTGACGTCGAGCATGGCCCCGAACATCCGCACCGGCCGGCCGCCCTTCCGTACCACGTAGCCGCGGTCGTGGATGTCGGCGTAGGCGCCGTCGGCGCGCAGGAACCGGTAATCACCGACCCACAACGTCCCGCCGTTCTCGATTACGCTCAGGGCGCTCCGGTAGACCGCGTCCCTCTCGTCGGGGTGGATCCGCTCCACCCACCAGTCGGGGCCGGCGCCGATCTCGTCGCTCCGGTAGCCGAACACGTCGGTCGTGCTCCTGTTCCACCAGACCTTGTCGGTCACGATGTCCCAATCCCACACCACGTCGCTGGTGGCGCGGCAGATCAGCCGGAAGCGCTCCTGACTGTCGCGCAGCGCCTGCTCGGCGCTGGCGCGCGGCGTGACGTCGTGGATGACGACGAGATCGGCCTGGCGTCCCGGCCATTCGATCGGGTCGCACGTGGTCTCGACTTCGATCCGCGCGCCGTCCTTGACGGTGTGCCGCCTCGGGGTGGCGTAGAAGCGGCGTCGGGTGTCGCGGGCGGTCATCGCCAGGAACTCGTCCCGCGAGTAGCCGTACAGCCGCGTGGCGGCCTCGTTCACGGCCAGGAAGGCGCGCGTCCGGCGGTCGACCACCCACATCGGGCACGGAGCGGACAGGAACAGCGGCCCGAGGGGATCGATCTGCGCGCGTCGGCTCGAAGTCGTGGGTGAAGCCATTCGACGGACTCCGTTGAACCGAATCATGCCTCCGGTCTCGCGCCGAAGTCAAACACCGATCGCCTCTTGACATCCGCGACCCTTCATCGTAAGTTCCGCGCAAGTTTGTCGCCGTCAAGAAACTCTGAAGCGGGGGCCTGCCAGTCGTACTTTATCGGCAGGGGGGGTTTGATGTTGTGCCCGCCAATCCTGCAACTCACAAGGAGGCAAGGAAATGAAGAGAGCAATCTTCATCCTGGTATGCTTCGCGTCTTTTTCCGTTGGGATGCTCCAGGCGGACGAGGGCCGTATTCCGGTCTTCGGACCCACGACCATCGCCCAACCCGGTCACTACATCGTGACGCGCGACATCGCGTCCCAGAATACTCCCGTGATCTCGATCAATGCGAGCAACGTCACGCTCGATCTCAACGGCCACCTGATATCAGCCCCGCAATTCGCCGCAGCTTCCGTGATTGAAATACTCGACCCGGCGACGGACATCAGGATTCACAACGGCCGCTTGATGGGTGGATTCAATGGGATCGAGCATCTCAACACGCCCATTCGTCTCAGGGTGGAAAACGTCGAGATCAAGGATTCGGAAGGCGGGATCATCGTCCTCCCGGAGCGCGTCGAGGTGCGAGGCTGTCGCATCGAGAATGTCCTCGCCGGGATAGAGGCTGAATCGAGCGCACCATGGACAGGACGATTCATCGACAATACGATCGTTGGCGTGGCGGCCGACGGAATGTCGCTCGATTTCCTTACGGGAGGAGAAGTTCGAGGAAACATCGTGAGAAACACCGCCGGAGGGGCGCCCGCGGGCTGCAATGTCATCGACTGGGCCATCGAGATCACGGGTGAAGGGAATCGGGTGGAGGACAACGAGGTCAGCGGCGGCAAAGCAGGGATCAGCATCGGCGGCAACGGGAATCTGATCCTTGGAAACGTCGTCAGGAGCAACTTCAGCGCCTGCGCAACTTCGGGCTACGGTCTGTCGGTGAGTGGAGCGCGAAACCTCATGGACCGCAATCAGATCGAGGGCAACGGTGGATGCGGGATCAGTTTCGCCCCCGGAACGGCTGACAACGCCTACAGAACCAACATGCTGCGCGGCAATACCGGTGGCGCAGTGTGCGGCCCGGCCAATACCGACGGCGGCGGCAACATTCTCTGAGAGCGTTTCGAGGGGATTCGACCATGTCGTTTCGACGAAGGTCAAGAGCAGCACTCGTCATCGCCTCGATCATCCTGTCGGCGGTCAGCTCGCGGGCTGACGCCGTGACCTATTATCTCGTTCTGGACGTTCCGTCGACGCTTGGGGGAGCGGATTACACGCCCGACCAGGTCGTGCGCAGCGACAACGCGGCCTATGCGCTTGCAACGACGCTCCCCGGAGGCATCCAGCTCGGAGCGATCCACCGGCGGTCCAATGGCCTGTGGCTCCTGGCTCCGGCTCACGCTGTCAACCTGGGTGGGACCGAATTCGAGCCCCGGGACGTGTTTTCGTATGACGGGACCAGCTTCGCGATGTTCGTCGACGGAAGCGCCGTGGGCGTTCCCGACTACGCCCGGATCGACGCGCTGTTCATCGACACCACTGGCGACGTGATCCTCTCCTTTGATGTTCCCGTCAACCTCGGTGGCGTGGAGTACAGCCGCTCGGACCTGGTGCGATTCAGCGGTGGAGCGTTCTCGTTGTTCTGGAACGCTGCAGCGGCGGGCGTGCCGGCGTATGCGAATGTCGTGGGGGCCGACAAGGACAGCCTCGGTGCACTCGTCGTCAGCTTCGACGTTCCGACCAACATGGGCGGGATCGAATTCCTGCCCGGGCAGCTGGTTCGGTGGAACAATCCCGGTTTCGTCAGTTATTTCTCCGACGTCACCTGGCCGCCCTCGGCGCAATTGCGAGATTTCAGCTTCGTGCCGGCTCCGGGAGCTGTCCCGGACGGCGGTTCCTTCCCAGGCGTGCCGCTGACCGTCAGCGCGTCGGGGGGACAACTTTCCCTTTCGTGGGGTACCTCCTGCGCTCGAACCGAAACGGACTACGAAATCTACGAAGGGACGCTCGGCAGCTACTACAGTCACACCCAGAAATTCTGCACGACGGGCGGCGCGACGACGAAAGCCTTTCCACAGCCTGCCGGAAGCACCTATTACCTGGTCGTCCCTAAAAACGCCGACAGGGAAGGATCGTACGGACGTACGAGTGGAGGGACGGAGATCCCACAAGGGGCTTCAGCCTGTCTGCCCCAACAGATTGCTCTTGCCTGCCCCTGACGCGGCGAATTTTCGTGCGAGAAGTGGCCCGGGCAGGCGGTGACCTGCTTCCCGTTCAGGCTCTGAAAGAGATCTCCCAATGATGAGAACGATGAGAGGGATAACCCTATTCATTTCACTCTGTACTGTAGTCATGGCGCATGCCGCCAAATCAGGAGAGCGGAGTGAATACAGTGTTCTTGCGATCGAGTATGTCGGAGAGCTAGACAACCCAGTTACGCCGATCATACTTAGTGACTCGAAAGCGGGGGCCGAGTGGTACCGCGATGCCGTCATGAGGAGAAGCGCCCCAGGACTCGCATACCTACATGTGGTGCCGGTGCTTTTGCTTGAGACACTGGCCTCGGAGACACAGGCGCACAAGGGCATTCCGCAATCTTCTGAAACTGTGTCAGCAACTATTGTCACGCCGAAGACGAGGAATGTGCTCTTGTATGACGCGGCATCAGCCATTGTCCTATTGGACAGCCTTCAAGAGCGCTGCAAGCTGCAAGAAGCCCTGCGCTTGGATCTGGCGCATTTTGAAAACCGAATACAGGTGACGCAAACACCTGGTCCTTCGTCCGTGATGATTGCAAATGCTCTCTACTGTATGGAAGTCGAGGGGAATCCGCACGAAGGCAGTTCAGGTGAGCAGAAGAGGATCTACCGTGTGAGGTACGTTTACGGAGCAGTAGATCCGAATGTGGACAAGCCTGACGAGTTGCATCTGATCTCTTATGATTCAAGTGGGAAGTCTGCCTGGCTATACGAAGTGCTGGTGGAGGATCGCAACGAAAAGGGCTATACACTCACATGGGTGAATACTGCACGGCTTCGGGAAGAGAAGGGCGAATGGGTCGTGGAGGACGCACTGGGAGGAATCTACACCTACCAACGGGTCCACAAGGTGGTGGAACGGATTTCGCGCCAACAAGAACAGTCGATCTCTGTGCAAGATGTTAAGCCCGCTGGTCTTGTCTGCAGGAGCGATTGATGTTGGTGAAGGATAAACTCGGACGGAAGATCTGGTGCCCTTACGGCGTTCTCGGCAAGTGCTACATCATAGATACGCCCGATCGAGAAAGGGAAATCATTCGATTCAACAGGCGATTCTCCCTTCTTGCGGTCATCGTATCGGTGAGCGTGGTGGTATGGTACGGGACAATTCCCGGGCTGGGGGTCTTTGCCCTGGGTGTAATCATGTACATAGTACGATACCGGCGCTGGCAATCTGACATGACGGTTTGCGCCCCCGACGCGATAGCCACGGATGCTGACATTCTTAGTAGCGCGGAAATACGGAGGGTGAGGGTGCGTCTTTGTTGGTCACTAGGAATCTGTATTCTAGTTATTGTATGTGCAGTGTGTCTGCTTGCACGCGGTGAACTGTTCTTCAGCATCCTCGGGCTCGTCATGGCAGGATCGGGAGTCGTAGTATTCGTCCGGCGGTCGTGGCGCCTTCGTGGGGCACCCAAAATAGGTAGCTGAGGTCCCGGCCTCTGGGGTCTGAGTCCGGCGAAGGGTCACGACGCATCCGCGTTGGCTCCGAAAAATGCCTGCCCGACATGTTTCCCCTGCTTGACTCGAAGGACGCCGCTCGCGTACGATGACGGCCGACCGAAGCTGTTGACGGTCGGGTGGATAGGCCGCGCGGCAACGAGTCGAACCAGCCACAGCGACGCTCATCACCGTCGCTTCGTCATTGCGGACCGAACCATCTGGCGGCGCCCCTCGCTTCGATCCTGGTCGGACGGCGCCGCCCGACAGCCGGCCCGGTGCGGACCGGGTCGTCCTGGAAGGCGCTGCACGCGCGCTACGAGGCGAGTGTTGCCGTCACCGACCGCCCGCGGCCCCCTTAGCGGTTCTGATTCGATCAAGGATCTGATCCGATCCCATCCCTCGATCCTCGAGGATGGTCTGCGCATCCTCGACGTCGATCTGCGCGCCGGCGACGCGGCGACGATCGACGCCGTCGGCGTCGACCGCGGCGGCGCTCTGACGATCGTCGTCGTGGACGGCGCCGACCCCGAGGCGGCGCTGGTGCGTCTGCTCGACGCCCAGATCTGGTCGACCGACCAGCGCGATCTGCTGGCGCGGCTGTACGCCTCGGACGGGGTCGATCTCGATCGCCCGGTGCGCGGGCTGCTGCTGTGCTCGTCCTTCACCCACTCCTTCCTGCGCCGGCTCTCGCTCCTGACGTCGGACGTCACCGCGTTCCTGGCGCGCGTGCTGGTCCTCGAGGATGGCCCCCGGGTCGCGATCGAGCCCGCCGCGCCGCTCTTCGGCCTGGCGGCGCGGAACGGTCGTCCGCATCCTGAAGCGGTCGGCGACGAGGCCTTGGCGCCGAGGGAGCGCCCGTTCTGGCCCGACGGTGTGCTCCCTCCGGAGGAGGACATGCCGGCCGCAGCTTCTGCTGCCTCCGCTGCAGCCTCCTCCGCCGCCTCCTCCGCCGCCGCAGGCGGCCCGGTCGAGGAGCCGCTCTGGCCTGGCTCTCCCGACGAGATCGCTCCCTGGGACCAGGAGGAGAGCCCGCTGGACGTCATGCCCGACCGTCGCAGCCGGGCCGGCGCGCCGCCGGCCGCGTTCGAGACCCTGACCACCGAGGAGTTGGAGGAGTTCGACCACTTCGAGCGGCAGAGACGGGAGCGCGACAGGAGGTCGACTTGATGGAGGTCCTCTGAACCGACGTCGTCTGGGGCGGGGGATGCAGGATCTTGCGGCGCCGCTGTTCGGCGTCCCCGGCCCGGCGCGTGATCTCACCCTCCTTCGCAACGAGACCGAGGAAGTCCACACCCGCCCCGTCGTGATCTGCGTCACGAGCGGCAAGGGCGGGACCGGCAAGTCGGTCCTGACCAGCAATCTCGCGGTGCACCTGTCGGCGTCGGGTCTGCGCGTCCTGGCGGTCGACGCCGACCTCGGCCTGGCCAACCTGCACCTGCTGCTCGGCATGCAGCCGCAGCGCAACGTCATGGAGGTGATCGAGACCGGCGCGACGCTCGACGAGGTCGCCGAGACCGGGCCGGTCGGCGTGCGGCTGGCCGCGGGCGGCTCGGGCCGGTCCGACATGGCGGACCTTCATCCGGGCCGGCTCGGCCGGCTGGTCGCCGCCATGGACGCGGCCGGCGACAGCGCCGAGATCGTGCTGGTCGACACCGGCGCTGGGATCGGCCGCGCGACCACGTCGTTCCTGTACGCGTTCGGGGAGATCGTGATCGTCACGACGCCCGACGTGACCGCCATGACGGACGGCTACGCCGTCATCAAGAACGTCGCGCGCAACAATCGCGCGGCCCGCATCTTCGTGGTGGTCAATCGGGCGGCGAGCGCCCTCGAGGGGCTCGAGACGTTCGGTCGAATCGAGCGGGTCAGCCGGCGTTTCCTGGGACGGCCTCTTTCGTACCTGGGTCACGTCCTGAACGACGCCCGCGTCGGCGCCTCCGTCGCCTCCCGCATCCCGATCGTCCTGAACCAGCCTGCGGCC
>CAYLND010000019.1:0-39338 GCA_964384905.1 uncultured Acidobacteriota bacterium | reverse complement strand
GCGAGCCGTAGGGAGCGCTCGGGGACGGTCGGGTCCGATCCTGTGGGCCGCCGACGATTCCCGACTGCCCCTCGGAGCGGGAGCGGGGCCGCGCCATCGAGCCGGACGGAGCCGGTCGCGTCGGCGGCTCGAGCGGTGGCACGGGCCGGCTGCGCTGCGCCTGGGCCCGCCCCTGGGGCGTGGACCCCGGGGAGCCTCGGCGGCTCCGCGCCTCGCCGATCCTCTCCCGCTCCTGGAACGACACAGGTCGGTTGTCGCGATCGACCGCCGCCGGCAGGGGGGCACGATTGGCGCGCACCGTGTCGACCAGACGCGCTCCGCGCTCGGGTCTCTGAGTGGTTTCTCGCGGGTCGAACCGCGGCAGCTTCGAGGTGATCACCACCTCGCTGCCGCGCGGCAGTCGGTCGGACCGCAACACCGCGCGTCGGGAGCCGTGGTCGGAGAACCGATCGACCGGGACGAAGCGCCAGCCGCGAGGCTCGAGCCGGTTCACGTTGACGGTGACCGCATTGACGATGGTCACGTCGTGGAACACCGGCCGGTTGTAATAATTGAGGGGACACCAGCCGAGGTAGGACGGCCCGACGGCGAAGCTGACCCAGGCGCCACTCCAGATCCTGCCGGGAATCCAGACCCAGCCGATGTCGACGACGAAGTCCCAGCGACCGAAGTGATAGGGCGCCCATCCCCAGGGGTCGTAAGAAACCCAGACCCAGCCGGTCGGGCACCACGTCCAGTAGCCGTTGACGTACGGGCCCCAGGAGCCGGTGTACTGCGGTCTCCAGACCCAGCCGTAGTCCGGAACCGAGCGCCAGGCTCCGTAGAAAGACAACTCGTTCATGTACGGGTGGACCTCGTTGGGCACATCCTGGGCAACCTCCTGGGGGGGAACGGACTGGTCGTTCCTCGGGTAGGCCTCCTGGCGGCTCTCCACGAAACGATCGAAATCATCCAGTCGAGCGGTATTGAAGCGGCGCGGATCGGAGGGGATCCTGCCCGATTGCACGCTGCTGCGCTCACCCGTCCGGACCAGGACGGAGCCGTCATCGCCGGACAGCTCGGCCACGCCGCGGAACGAGTACAGCGTGGTGGAGCCATCGTCGATCTCGATGCGAAAGCTTCCGCCCGAGAGGACGTAGATCGACCCGGCCTCGGTGTCGATGCGGTAGGTCCTGGCCTTGCTGTCGAAGTCCGGAGTCTCGATACGCACGGAGCCGGACTCGAGGGCGAAGAGATCGATCGATTCATAACGGTTGTCGAGGTCGGCCAGGTTCCTGACGTCGAGACGGGTGCCGCCATCGAGCCAGAGCACCGTACCGTCCGCCAGCCCGATCTCGGCCCGGCCGGCCCCCGTCGTCAAGCGATCCCCCGGGGTAACGGGAGAATTCAGGGTGCCTTCCTCGACCTGGCCCTCCCCCGTGCGCTGGACGCTCAGGTCCCCTTCGAGAAAACGCACCCGGCCGTAAGTCGAACCAAGATTGGTGTCGTCAGCCAGGATCGGGGCGACCCACCCGGTCTGGAGCAGCCCCGCCAGGGCGCCCGCCGACACAATCAACCATGACCGGCTCATCTTGGTCTTCATAGGTAGGTACCGCCTTCCCGGAACCCGCTCATCGGGGCCTGCCACCCGTTAAGCCAATTCCGTGCCATCCCGCCAGCCACCCGAGTGAGCCCGAATCTCGGATTTCACTCCAGGACCGGGGGCACCGGGACGGCGTGCACCGATGGCTGTCCACGCCCCCGTGGCCACTCGTCCTCCCCCCTGGACAGCCTTCTGCAGGCTTGTGCTCTGAAAATCCCCCGGCCTATACTTGAGCATGATCGCCCGCCCGACCCCGTCCCTGCTGGTCGTCCTGGCTGCGGCGCTCCTGTCGGCTCCCCCCGCTCCTGGTGCATCCCGGAAGCCCAAGCCGCCGGAGGCCGGTGACCATCAGGACAAGCCCAGGATCAGCCTGGTGGCGGAGCCGGCCTTCGGATTCACCCCCGTGACCGTCGTCGTGACCGCCCACCTGACCGGCGTCGATCTTCACGACAGGAATTTCTGCCACGCCGCCACGACCTGGGTGCGGATCGATCCGGGACAGACAGAGCGGGATGGATTTCGGGTTCGCGAGGACCCTGCCTGCGTGCACCCGCCGGAAGAGGTCCATGTGCCGAACACCTTCACCAAGACATTCGACCTGTACCTGCCCGGATCGTACCTTATCCGCCTCGAGGTCCAGGGAAAGGACGGCACGCGCGTGGTGTCAGCCTTCACGCGCGTCGAGGTTCTGCGCGTCAATTAGGCTTCTCCTCCTCCTGCTGTCCGAGCTGCTTCAGCAGGCGATCCTTCAGCCGTGAGCGCAGTTTTTCCTTCGCCTTTTCCTGGGCCGCCTTCGCCTGTGCGCCGGTGTTCATCCGGAAGGACGGGCTGGCGAGATCGCCCTGCAGCGAGAAGTAGACCACCAGTCGGCCTTGATCGGTCAGTCCCCCCAGGCGAGCGTTCCTCGCCACCATCCCGCTGGTGGACTCCTGGGAAAACCGCGCGGTCACGTCCAGGTCGAGGGTGGCGTCGAGGCCGACCCATCCCTTCCCCTCCAGCTCGAGATCCTGCGACAGCAGCGTCAGATCGTCGGTCCGGGCCTTTCGGTCCGCCACGACGAGGCTGGTCCGCAGCCTCTGGAACGTCGTGCTGTCCCGGCCGATCCCCTTGCCGCCGGCCATTTCCAAGAGTGCCGCGACCTGTTTCAGCACGCTGAACGAGGTCACGGCTCCGTCGACGATCTCGACGTTGCCCGTGCCGTGAGCCGTCCCGAGGATCTCGTTCATGCCGGAGCCGCTCGCCGACAGTGCCAGCTGGCCGGTCAGTCGGCCGTGGACCAGGCCCTTGAGGGTGTCGCCATAGGCGGTCAAAAGCGGGTCGACGTCGACCTTCGCGAGCCGGACGGACGCGGCGTAACCGGGCACGACCCTGCCGACATCGACGCTGGCCGAGCCGCCGAGCGTCCCGCCGTAGAACGACGCGCTCACATCGCTCAACGAAAAGACGCTGTGAGCGAGGCCGACGGCGGCGCGCAGGTTGGACAAGTCGAACGTCTGGAACCGGACCTGCTTGACCTCGAGGCGGCCGCTGCCGCTCACCTGGTCCAGGAGCCCCGAAGCGCCCGCGGCGGCGCGTGGTGCGGCCGGCGCGGTGGACGCGGCCGGCGCCGCGGACGCGGGAACGAGGGTGGCCACGAGCTCGTTGAGGTCCAGCCGTGGGGCGTTGAGCGTGAAGCCGATCCTGGGTTTCAGGAAATTCTCCACCCGGAGGCTCCCGCGCAGTGACGACGAGCCGATGGCGACGCCGAAGTCCCGCCATTCCGCCCGATCGCCGTCGACGACGATGGTGCCGCTGAGATCCTTCACGGGCAGCGCCATGCCCGCGTCGCGATAGCTGACCCCGGTCAGGACGAGGTTCCCTTTGAAGCGCAATCCCTCGGGGTGCTCCAGCGGGACCTCCGCCGATCCGTCGATGTCGACCGCCCCCCTGACTTGAAGCCCGGCGGGACGCGCCACGCTCAGCCAGGGGAGGAGCGTCGCGAGATCTTCGACGCGCACCGATGTCCCTCGCGCCTGCATGGTCACGAGGGGCCGCTCGCCCTCGCCGTGCAGACGCGCCCGCAGCGCCAGCACGCTCTTTCCCAGGGCGACCGACATGTCGAGCTGGGCGGGCCCTTCCCCGCCCCAGCCCTTGATCGTGGCATCGATGGGAGCGACCACCAGCTCTTCCCGATGACCCGGCACGATCGCGTCGTCGTAGATCAGGACGCGCCCCTGGCTGATCCGCGCGCGATCGACGCTGACGCCGGATGCGCCGGTCTCCCGCGCTCCCGAGGCCTCCGCGGGCGCGGCCGAGGCTCTCCGGACGAGATCGTCGAAGTTCCACGCACCGCGGGCGTCCCGGATCAGAATCAGCGTCGGTTTCTCGATGAGGACGGCCCCGAGGCTGACGCGGCCGCGCAGGAGAGCCAGAAGACCAAGACGCACGGTCAGGGATTGCGCCGTGAGGGCGCTGCGCCCCGGGTAAGCCGCCGAGTCGGAGAATTTGATCGGCCCTCGGACCGACAGCCCCGGAGCCGGCAGCAGCCGGAAGGAGATCGACCCGAAGCTCAGCGTCCGCCCGGTCGCCGATTGCACCTTGTCGGCGATGAGAGGGCCGAAGCGGTTGGCGTCCACCAGGAACGGCAAAGCGGCGGCGGCCACCAGCACCAGAGCCAGCGCCGCGCCGATCCCCGTCAGGCTGCGCCGCGCCGCGCGTGTCCAGGTCATGGCGTTGTCCTCGGCCTCTCAGGAGGTCGTGTCGGTGTCGTCCTGCGTCATGTAGGCCCTGGCCAGCCGCCGCGAGCGCGAGGTGCCCAGCAGAGCCGACCAGCGGCACCGCTTCATCTTGTGGCGTATCTCCCCGACCATGCTCCGGGCGGCCTCTTCACCCAGGGTGATGCATTCGACCAGGGCCGAAAAGTCGGCCCAGTGAACGTGGCCGACATCCGGCTCGACGAGCACATCGGCGAATCGACACTGCATCTCCTTGAGGGCCTCGGCCTTCACCGCATTGGCGCGCACCATGATGTTCAGCCCGCTGCGATACGCGGAGGTATCCTCGATCTCCTTCGACACGTCCACGCCGATGACCATGCTCGCCCCCAGACGCAGCGCGGGGAGCACCGGCACCTTGCTGATCCATCCTCCGTCGATCAGAAGACGGCCGTCGACGCGGACGGGCGGCAGGAGACCCGGGACCGCGCTGCTCGCGCTCACGACGTGGCGAAGAAGCCCCTCGCGGAGCACCACCTCCTCCCCGCGATTGATGTCGGTGGCGACCGCCGCGAACGGGATCTTCGTCTGGTCCATCCGGACATCGTCCAGGATCCCGTTGATATTGTGCTCGAAGTGCTCGGCGCTGATCCAGGAAGTCTTGGCCATCGAGAACGAATAGAAGATCCCCTTCTTGATCAGGGAGACGAAGCTGTCCAGGAGCCGGGGGCTGGACTGCCGGCTCTCTTTCAGGAAGTCGAACTTGGCGCGCTTGAACTGCTTGCTGAAGATGAAGTCACGGAATCGCTTCTCGGTCGCTGCCGCGCTTCGGGTGGTGGCATAGACTCCTCCGACCAGCGCCCCGACGCTCGTCCCGACGATGAGATCGATCGGGATCTCGCACTCCTCGAGAACCTTGAGGACCCCGATGTGCGCGAGCCCGCGCGCGGCGCCTCCGCCGAGCGCCAGCCCGACCTTGAACCCTTCGAACATTCCCGCCTCGCCGAAATCGCGATACCTGGATTCCGCCCCTCAATATAAGGTGGGCCGGAGCCGGGGGCCACGCGGTCGCCCCGTATGGACCGATCGGGCGGCGTAGCGGCATCTTCGACGCAGAGGGCAGGACGGGCAGGCGGGGGTCCGGGCCCGACATACCCGCCGGCCGAGCGTGATCAGGTTGAGGTGAGCCGCGTAATACCGCGCGGCGGGGATCAGCCCCGCCAGGAGGGCATGCGCCCGGGACGCGTCGGCCTTCGGGGAGACCCACCCCAGCCTTCTGGCGATCCGATGGATGTGGGTGTCGACGGGGAAGGCGGCGCGGCCGAGGGCGAAGAGCAGGACGCAGCAGGTGGTTTTCTCGCCCACGCCCTTCAGGCGGAGGAGGTAGGTCTTCGCCTCATCGGTCGGCCAGGTCCTCAGGTCCTCGAGATCCAGCCTGCCTCGGTCGCGCCGGATCGCGCGCAGGATCTCCTGGATGACGCGGCTCTTTTTGCGTGCCAGGCCACCGACGCGCAGGACATCCTCCAGCTGCTCCCGACGCGCCCGGAGGACATGGCTCCAGGTCGGGAACCGGCGACGCATCGCCCGGTAGGCGCGATCGCGGTTCCCATCGCTCGTGTGCTGCGACAGGATCGTGAGGATCAGCTCGTCCAGCGGCGCGGGGCGGCGACCGGGGCGCGGCCGGCCGAATTCCCGCTCGAGGAGATCGAGCTCTCTCCCGATCCGGCCCGCGAGTGCCTCGCTCAAGACGGTCGGTCCCGGAGGTCTTACGGAACGGCGGAAGGGACCTGCGTGAAATGTCCGTCGGTCATGACGATGTCGTCGGCGGTCCCGGTCCGGCCGTCCCCACCGGGACTGGTCAAGGTGAAGCTGGCGCCGCCCGATTCGTAGACGAAGGTGTTCCCCCAGGCATCCACGGTCACCGCGGATGGGAGGAAGGCGGGCACGAGGGCGGCGGTCGCCTGCTGCACGGAGGCACCCTGGGGGTATCCCCCTCGATCGACCGAATAGGCCGCCAGCGCCCTGCCGAGCGTTTCCATCGTGCTCTTCGTCCCCACCACCTTCCCCTGGTCGATGGCGTGCAGGACCTCGCCCGCCGCCTGCTCGCCAGCGTGACCGCACCTGACCGCCGCCAGACAGGTCGCGAGCCCGAAGAGAACCGGCGCGAGACCGGCGGACCGGATCGCTGGACAACGCCCTCCACGCTGCATGATGGCCTCCTCCCTCGCTGCGTATGGCGACCGGGCCGATTCTACCGGAATTCCCCCGCTGCCGGCCCCGCCGTCAGGGGCACGCGGGCGCTGTGATAAGATTTTCGAGAGGCGTCGGCCTTTGGTGAACCCACCTGATTCGGACGACCCCTTCGCCGCCCTGCGCGCGCGGATGGTCAGGGATCAGATCGAGCGGCGTGGCGTATCGGATCCCCGGGTCCTGCGCGCGATGGAGACGATACCCCGTCACCAGTTCGTGCCGGAGGGCTGCCAGGAGAGCGCCTACGACGATGGTCCCGTGTGCATCGGCGAGGGACAGACGATTTCCCAGCCTTACATCGTGGCCTACATGTCGGAAGCCATCCGCCCGGGGCCGGAGGATCGCGTCCTCGAGGTGGGCACGGGGTCCGGGTACCAGACCGCGGTCCTGTCGCGCCTGGTCGGGCAGGTGTACAGCATGGAGGTCCGACCGCATCTCGCGGAGGAGGCCCGGGCGCGCCTCGAGGCGATCGGCTGCGCCAACGTCACGCTGCGCGTCGGCGATGGCTCCTCGGGATGGCCCGAGAGGGCGCCCTTCGATGCCATCCTCGTCACCGCCGCGCCGCGCGAGCTGCCACGGGCGCTCCTCCCGCAGTTGGGGCCGGGAGGACGCCTCGTGGTCCCGATCGGGACGGGCGACCAGGAGCTGGTCCGAATGACGCGGAGCGCGGAAGGGTTCGAGCGCGAAGTGCTGCTGCCGGTCCGCTTCGTGCCCCTGACGCGCGAGGTCTGACGCCGCCGCCGATTCGGAACGTCGACGTCCCACACACTCAGGAGAGCGCATGTCCAAGGTCATCACGCCGAGGAAGGACGACTACTCGCGCTGGTACACCGACGTGATCACGCAATCCCAGATGGCCGATTACTCCCCCGTCAAGGGGTGCATGGTCATCCGCCCGCTCGGGTACGCCCTGTGGGAGTCGATGCAGCGCGAGCTGGACGCGCGCTTCAAGGAAAGCGGGCACCAGAACGCCTACTTCCCGCTGTTCATCCCCGAGTCGTTCCTGCACAAGGAGGCGGAGCACGTCGCCGGCTTCGCCCCCGAATGCGCCGTGGTAACCCATGGGGGAGGCAAGGAGCTGGAGGAGGCGCTCGTCGTCCGCCCCACCTCGGAGACGATCATCTACGCGATGTACGCCAAGTGGATCCGCTCCTACCGGGACCTGCCGGTCCTGATCAACCAGTGGGCCAACGTGGTGCGCTGGGAGATGCGCACGCGGCTGTTCCTGCGCACGACCGAGTTCCTCTGGCAGGAGGGGCACACGGCCCATGCCACCGAGGCCGAGGCCGAGGAGGAGGCGCTCCTTATTCTGGAGATCTACCGGCGCTTCGCCGAGGAGCAGATGGCGATCCCCGTCTACACCGGTCTGAAAACCGACAGCGAGAAGTTCGCCGGGGCGCTGCGCACGTACTCCATCGAGGCGTTGATGCAGGACGGCAAGGCCCTGCAGGCCGGCACCTCCCACCATCTGGGCCAGAACTTCGCCAAGGCGTTTGAGGTGCAGTATCAGACCAGAGAGGGAACCTGGGAGCACGTCTGGTCGACGTCGTGGGGCGTCTCCACGCGGCTGATCGGCGCCGTGGTGATGGCCCACGGGGACGACAGCGGCGTGGTTTTCCCTCCCCGCCTGGCCCCGTTCCAGATCGTGATCGTGCCGATCTGGAAGAGCGATGAGGAGAGGACGCGCATCTCTGAGGTGGCCCGCATGGCGGCCGAGGAGCTCAAGGGCGCGTTCCGCGTCCGGCTCGATCTGCGCGAGGAGGTCTCGCCCGGCTGGAAGTTCAACGAGTGGGAGCTCAAGGGTGTGCCGCTGCGGCTGGAGATCGGCCCGAAGGATCTCGAGAAGAGCCAGTTCCTGGCCGTGCGGCGGCTGGATCGTCGCAAGACTCCGGTGCCGCGGGACGGCCTCGTGGCGCGCTGCGCCGACCTTCTGGAGGAGATCCAGCGCGACATGCTCGAGAAGGGGCGGGCTTTCCTGCGCGCCAACACCCGGGAGGTCAGGGACTACGAGGAATTCAAGCGCGGGCTGGACGCCACCGGCGGGTTCTTCCGTGCCCACTGGTGCGGCTCCCCCGACTGCGAGCAGCAGATCAAGGACGACACGAAGGCCACCATCCGCTGCATCCCCCTCGAAGGGAACCGCGAGGATGGCACGTGCCTGCGCTGCGGCCGACCTTCGAACCGATGGGTCTACTTCGCCCGCTCGTACTGATCGCCGCGTTCCTGGCCCTGGCCGCCGCCCCCGCGCCGGCGCCGCCCGGACCGGTCACGGTCCGCTTCCTGGAGCCGGCTCCGCCGGGCCTCATCCTCGGGCCCACGCGCATCAGCGTGGAGGCGACGACCGCTCCGGACGCCCGCATCGTGCGCGTCGAGATCTACGCCGACGACGTGCTCCTCAGCGCCTTCGAGCGCTCTCCTTTCCTCGTGACGTGGGACGCCGGCTCGGGCTTCACGCAGGTCACGCTGCGGGCCGTGGCGACCGACTCGCTCGGCCGGCAGGGAGAAGCGAGCCTGATCGCGCGCCCGCTGCGCGTGGGGCAGTACGAGGAAGTCCGCCTGGTGAACGTTTACGCCACGGTGCGCGACCGCAAGGGGGTCCCGGTCCTGGATCTCGGGCGGGATGATTTCATCCTGCTGGAAGACGGCGTGCCGCAGACTCTGACCCACTTCACCTCCGCCAAGGTGCCGATCACGGTCGCCCTTCTCGTCGACGCGAGCAACAGCATGAACCTGGGGGGCAAGATCCAGCTGGCGCGCAAGGCGGCGGAGGAGTTCGTCGGAAGCATGGACCCTGAGGATCGGCTGATGATCCTGTCCTTCAACGACGAGCTGCAGGGCACGTTGGAGCCGAGCGCGGAGCGCGGGACGGTCAAGAAGGCGATCGAGTCGATCGACGCGCGCGGCGGCACGGCGCTTTACGACGCGTTGTTTCGCACCGCGGACCGTCTGGCGGGGCTGGAGGGGCGCCGCGTGATCGTGCTCCTGTCGGACGGCCGCGATCAGGCTCTGACCGACAACGAGCCGGGCAGCCTGCACCTGTTCGAGGAGGCGCTCGAGAAGGCGCACCGCTCCGAGGTCGCGGTGTATGCCATCGGGCTCGGAGCGCACCTGGACACCGAGATGGACCTGCGGCACGAGCGCAGCCTGAAGGAAATCCTGGACCAGCTGGCCCGCACCAGCGGCGGGCGGTCGTACTATCCGGAGCGGCCCGGGCAGCTCTCGGGGGTCTACCGCCAGATCGCGCTCGACCTCAAGAGTCAGTACGCCCTCGCCTATACGCCGTCCAATCGCGCCCGCGACGGCCGCTGGCGGAGAATCAGCCTGAAGACGAAGAACCCGGAGCTGGAGGTCCAGGCGCGAACCGGCTACTACGCCCCGGCCTCGCCCTCCCGCTGACCCTGCGGCCGGCGGATGAGCATCAGGTTGCGCACATAGATCAGCACGCCGGCCGACTGCCCGATCGTGATCACGATGTCCTGGCGGTACCAGAACGCGTAGACGAACAGGATCAGGCTTCCCGCCAGGCTCAGGTACCAGAACGCCACCGGGACGGTCGTCTCCTTGCGACGCTCCGAGGCGACCCACTGCACGACGAAGCGCAGACCGAAGAGGATCTGCCCCAGCATGCCGAACAACACCCATCCGTTCACGTGCAGCAGGCGCTCAAATGTCATCCTTCACCTCATAGCGCAGCTTGCGCCGCTTCATCCAGCGCACCGCCAGCAGGTCCATGAACGACGGCAGGAGCCGGTTGCCGATGCCGTATTTCGAGTCCCCGTGCCGGCGCGGCCGGTGGCTGACCGGCATCTCCCGCACCCGGAATCCCTCCATCCTCAAGAGCGTCGGCAGGAACCGATGCATGCCGTCGTAGAGCACGAGACGCGACAGCGCCGCGAGCCGGAACGCCTTCAGGGAGCAGCCGGTGTCGGTGATCGACTCGTCGCTGAGGCGATTGCGCACGTAGTTCGCCACACGCGAGGAGACCCGCCGCACCAGGCTGTCCTGGCGCTTCTGCCGCACCCCCACGACGGCGTCCCACCCGGCGAGCGCCGCGATCAATCGGGGGATGTCGGCGGGGTCATTCTGGAGATCCGCGTCGAGCGTCACGACGATCTCGCCGCGGGC
Organism: uncultured Acidobacteriota bacterium; assembly: GCA_964384905.1. Taxonomy (GTDB): domain Bacteria; phylum Acidobacteriota; class Polarisedimenticolia; order Gp22-AA2; family Gp22-AA2; genus Gp22-AA3. The sequence continues at coordinate 28,688 of CAYLND010000019.1, read as the reverse complement.
CCCCTTGAACCCGGCGTCCATGGCGGCGGATTGACCGGCGTTCCGCGCGAACGTCACGACGCGCACGTGCGCGTCTGTCGCGCGCATCCGGCGGAGGACCTCCGCGCTCCCGTCGGTGCTCCCGTCGTCGACGAACAGAATCTCGTAGGGATCGGCGGCCGATCGCATCGCCGCGGCGAGCTCGGCATGCAGCGGCACGAGATTGTCCTGCTCGTTGTACACCGGAATGACCAGGGTGGTGCCGACGCGCGGGGTCAGGGCGCCGCTCACGCTAATTGAAGATCCAGAAACGCCGGAGCCGGCTCATGAAGCGGTGGCGGTCGGCCTCCTGGCGCGTGAGCAGGTCGGGGGCCAGTCGGGATTTCCATTTGAGCAGCGCCGAGTCGTCGATGCGGCGCAGGATCGGGAACAGGATACGCGCCCCGAGGCCCGCCGGGTCGAAGCAGAAGGAGGCGTTGAAGTCGATGATGCAGGGGCCGCCGTCGCGGGTGATCAGGATGTTGTCGCGCTTGCGCAGGTCGATATGCGCCACACCGCGGGCGTGGATCTGGCGGACGAGATCGGCCAGCCTCGCGAACATGGGCCCCGCCTCCGTCCGACGCGCCCGGCACCAGCGGGTGATCCGCTCCCCTTCCATCGGCTCCATCAGGATGCCGACGCGCCCCGCTTCCCCGTAGCACTTCGGGATGCCGGCGAGGCCTTCCAGGCGCCGCAGGGCCCGCATCTCGCGCGCCACCTGGTGCCGGCCGAGCAGCCGCACCAGCCAGGACTTGTCGCTGAAGTCCTTCAGGATGGCGCGGTCGTCACCGTACACCACGCTCTTGATGTCGGGTTTCGCCCACCCGCCCTGGCGGATGATCTGGATCGACACGGGATGTGCGGCAGTTGCTTCGAGCGTCTCGGCCATCGGCGCTCCTGTGCTATTCTCCGCAGGCGCAGCAGGAGATTCATCTTACCATAGCCCCCGCAGGGCCCCGGTCATGGCCGCCACGCACCTCCTCCCGACCCTCCGCTCCGCCTCCGCCGTCGTGCCGGACGCGTGCTGACCCGCGAGCGCCTCATGCCGCTCGCCCGCCGCCGGCTGCACGGCGGCCGGAACGTCACCAAGGCGATCGTCGATGTCGTCACGCTCGAGGGCCGCCACGTCGTCGTGAAAGATGTGGCGTCGCGCCCCTGGCCGGTCCGCCTGCTGCTGGGACCCTGGCAGCTCGATCGGGAGGCGCGTGCCTATGAGGCACTCGCCGGCGTGCTCGGTGTCCCCGCCTTCCTCGGCCGGATCGACCGGCAGGCAATCGCTCTGGAGTACGTCCCCGGTCCGAGCCTGGCGTCGCTGCGGGCGGGTGACCTGCCGGCATCGTTCTTCGACCATCTCGACGCCATCCTGGCCCAGGTTCACGCGCGGGGCGTGGCCCACGGGGACCTGCACCGGCACGATGTCCTGCGGGGGCCCGCCGGCGATCCATTCCTGGTCGATTTCTCGACGGCCGTCGTCGCCCGCCAGGGAGCGGGGGCGCTCACCCGTTGTCTCTACCGGCAGATGTGCCGCGCCGATTGGCGCTCGGCGGCCAAGCTGCGGCACCGGCTGCTTCCGGGCTCGGCCGTTGCGGTCCCCCGGCGCCGCGGCCTGTACCGGTTCGGCGGCTGGCTGAAGCGGCTGCTGCGGCTCGGGCGCCGCCCGCGGTCGTGCGGGCCGGGAACACAACACCCCTGATATAATCGCGCCGCCGGAGAAGCTCCCACTCATGATCAAGGACGTCCGCACCAAGACGCTCAAGGTGATTCCCGACGAACGGGGGCGCCTCATGGAGACGTTGCGCTGCGACGATGATCTCTTCGTCAAGTTCGGCCAGGCGTATATCACGACAGCCTACCCGGGCGTGATCAAGGGCTGGCACTACCACAAGATCCAGATCGACAATTTCATCGGCGTCAAGGGGATGTTCAAGGTGGTTCTGTACGACGACCGCGAGGAGTCGCCGACCCGCGGTGAGATCAACGAGTTCTTCCTCGGCGCCCACCAGCCGATGCTCCTTCAGATTCCGCGGCTCGTGCTGCACGGCTTCAAGGCGATCGGAACGGAAGAGGCGATCATGCTGAACCTGCCGACCGAACCCTACCGGTATGACGCGCCCGACGAGTACCGCGTCGACCCCCACGATCCGGTTGTCCCGTACGACTGGGCGCTCAAGGAGAAGTAGGCATGAAGGGAGTCATTCTCGCCGGGGGGCTGGGGACACGGCTCCACCCGCTCACGAAAATCACCAACAAGCATCTCCTGCCGATCTACGACCGTCCGATGATTTACTACCCGCTGACGACTCTCGTGGATGCCGGCATTCGCGACATCCTCATCGTCACCGGCGGCAACCACGCCGGAGAGTTCCTGCGCCTGCTCGGGAACGGCCGCGAGTTCGGTCTGGAGGACATCGCGTACGCCTATCAGGAAGGCGAAGGCGGCATCGCGGACGCGCTGAGTCTGGCCCGCCACTTCGCCGACGGCGACAAGCTGGTGGTGATCCTCGGAGACAACATCGTCGAGGGCCGCATCGCCGCCTCGGTCGAGGCCTTTCGCTCGCAGCCGAAGGGAGCGCGCCTGCTGCTCAAGACGGTTCCCGATCCCGGCCGCTTCGGCGTGCCCGTCCTGCGCGACGGGCGGATCGTCCGCATCGAGGAGAAACCGAAATCGCCGCAGTCGAGCTATGCGGTGATCGGCGTCTATATGTACGATGCGACGGTGTTCGAGATCATCTCGACTCTCAAGCCGTCCGGCCGGGGCGAGCTGGAGATTACGGACGTCAACAACGCCTACCTGGAGCGCGGCGAGCTCGAGCACGACGTGCTCGAGGGATGGTGGACCGACGCCGGGACCTTCGAGTCGCTGTTCCGAGCCAACCAGCTGGTGCGCGAGAAGATGATCGAGAAGCTCACCGCGCGGATCGGCTGACACGTGATGCGCGTCCTGATCACCGGCGGCGCCGGATTCATCGGCTCGCATTACGTGCACCACGCTCTCGCCGCACACCCCGACTGGCGGGTGACGGTTCTCGACAAGCTGACCTACGCCGGCAATCTCGCCAATCTCGAGGATCTGCAGTCTCATCCCGGCTATCGTTTCCTGCGCGGCGACGTCGCCTCGCGCCGCGACGTCGACGCCGCCATGGAGGGCGGTGTCGACTACCTGTTCAACTTCGCTGCGGAAACCCACGTCGACCGCTCCATCGGCGAGCCGGAGGGGTTCATCCGCACCGACGTGTACGGGACCTACACCCTGCTCGAGGCGGCCCGGGCCGGCGGCGTGAAGGCCTTCGTGCAGATCTCCACCGACGAGGTGTACGGCAGCGTGGCGCAGGGGCGCAGCCTCGAGACGGACGCCCTGATGCCGCGCAACCCGTATTCCGCCAGCAAGGCGGCTGCCGATCGGCTGGCGTACTCCTATTTCGCCACGTACGGGATGCCGGTGTTGATCAGCCGTGCCTCGAACAACTACGGCCCGCGCCAGTACCCGGAGAAGGTCATCCCGCTGTTCGTCACCAACGCCCTGGACGACCAGCCGCTTCCCCTGTACGGCGACGGGCAGAACGTGCGCGACTGGCTGTACGTGGCCGACCACTGCGAGGCGCTCGACGTCCTCCTCGAAAAGGGGACTCCGGGGGAGGTGTACAACATCGGGGGCGGCAACGAGCGGCGGAACATCGAGATGACCGAGCTGATTCTCGAGCGCCTGCGCAAGCCGCGCGCTCTGGTGCGTCTGGTCGAGGATCGCCCGGGTCACGACCGGCGGTACGCCCTCGACTGCTCGAAGATTCGCGCCCTGGGCTGGACGCCGCGGATGCCGTTCGAGCGGGGGATCGCCCGGACGATCTCATGGTACGCCGACAACCGCGCCTGGTGGGAGCCGATCAAAACCGGGGAGTATCTGGAGTACTACCGGAAGCAGTACCGCCTCTGATCGACGGACGGGCCTCGAGCGAGCGCACCACGCCGTTGGTGTCGAGCTCGAACCTCATCTCCAGGACCGGCCGGCCCGGCCGCGCAGTGTCCCAGTACAGCAGGTCGGCGCGGAAACCGTCCGCCACCTCCTCGGGAACGATGCGGGACAGTGCGTCGGGGGCGTCCAGACCCTCCGCCAGACGCTTCATCTCGTCTTCGCTGTCCCGGACAGCTTCGAGAGCCACGACATCCGCCGGGGTCAGGACGAGCTCGGGCAGGAGCCCTTCGAGCCGGAGATAGCAGCCGATCATCTCACGCGCCTCCTGCCGGTCGAGGCTCAGTTTTTCCGCGGCCACCGCCGCCGCGATGCGCCGCCGGGATTCCTCCACCGGTTGCGGCGGAATCCGCCCGGGGTTGGCCAGGTTGTCGGGGCGGAGCCCGCGCACTCCGACGATCACCCAGGTGTCCTGGCATCCAGCCGTGCAGACGACATAAAGACGAAGGCGCCGGAGCGGTGGGCACGGAATCCGTTCGATGGCCGCGTCATGAATCGATTGCGGATACAGCGCGGAGAGCGCCGCGATCGTCCGTGTCATGCTCTCCGGCGGGTCGACGAGATCGGCGTCCCAGAGAGCGACGAGGACCCCCGCTGCGACGAACGCCCCGGCCAAGAGAGCCAGCCACCTCACGGCGCGGCTTCCTTGCGCAGAAGGTGGTATTCCTGTCCGGCGACGGTCCCCCGGAGGATCTCGACCACGCCGGGGATGGTCGTGAGGTTCGTCTGGCTCAGGATCTCGTCCTCGATCAGGAGGTCCCGCGGCCCGTCACGCGACAGGAAATCGGCCACCGCGCCCGGCGTGTCCGCCTCTTCGGCGAAATGACCGGTATAGAAGACCCAGTCGTCGCGCTTCTGCTCGGTGGTCGCGAACGTCCCTCCGGGGACAAGTCGCGCGCGCACGTCCTCCGCGAATCGCCGGATGTTGCCGCGCCGGTTCGCCCAGGGCAGCAGGGTCTCCGTCGAGACCAGCACGATCAGGACCAGTGAGCCGATGAGGGTCGCGACGCCGGCGCCCGTCCGTCCGCGGGCTTCCAGGATCGCCGCGGCGATCGCCCCGCCCGCGAACAGGATGCCGAGAGCGCCCGCAAGGGGGACGATCTCGACGTAGTGGCGTCTGGCCGCCAGGGGGAGAGCCGCTGCGAGCACGAGACACAGAGCCGTCCAGAGGCGCAGCGCCACGCGCAGCCTCCGCCGCGCGTCCGCGGCGGCGGCGACGTCGCGATCCTCCGTCTGCGGAGCGGCCTCGGTGGCGCGCGTCAGAAGACGCGCCACCAGGAGCGCCGCCGCCGGGTAGAGCGGGATGATGTAGACGCCGCGCTTGCCGGTGGAGAACGAGAAGAACAGTAAGATCGCCCCGATCCAGGTGATCAGGAAGAGAGCGGAGCGCCGGTGCTCGTGCTCACCGTCCGAGAAGGCCTGGACGAAGGACCAGGGGAGGAACACGATCCATGGGAAGAATCCGACCGGAAAGCGCCACAGGTAGTACCAGACGGGATGGGTGGAATTCCAGGCGCCGACGTACCGTTCGACGTTCTGGTGCATCAGGACCCACAGGGCATAGCGCACGCCGAGCCTCCAGGCGAACACCCCGAACCACGAGAGGGTCACCAGGAGGTAGAGCGCGATGCCCGGCAGCGAGACAATCCGCCGGGCGGATCTGAAATCGCGCTCGACGAGGAACGATGGAAGGACGGCGATGATCGGCAGGATCAGGCCGACCGGTCCCTTGGCCAGCGTGGCCAGACCCATCATCACCCAGGCCCACGCGAAAAACGCGGTCTGGCGTTCCGGTCGCGCGCGCCCTCTCCAGAGGAGGAGGATGGCCGACAGAACGAACAGATTCAGGGTCATGTCGATGGAGGCCCAGCGGCCGCGCTCGATGATCTGGAGGGAGGTCGCGAACACGAGCGCGCCGACGAGCCCGGTCCGACGGTCGTAGAGCCATTCGCCGAGCACCCCGATCAGAAACAGGGCCAGGAGTGTGGCGACCGCCGAGGGCAGACGCGCCGCCCACTCGTCGATCCCGCCCAGCAGTCGGCCGAAGCCGTTGATCGCCCAGAAGAACAGCGGCGGCTTGTCGGTATACAGATGATTGTTGAGGGACAGGACCGAGTAGTCGCCACGGGCCCACATCTCTTTGGCGACCAGCGCGAAGCGCGGCTCGTCGGGCGGCCAGAGATCGTGCGAGCCCAGACGCCAGAAGAAGAGCAGGAGCCCGGCCGCCGACAGGAGCAGAATTCCGCGCCAGCGCGATGCCGTCGCGTTGACAGGGCCCTGTGCGTTCATTAGGATGCGCTCTCCCACATGACGCCTGACGTCTCCCCCGGGGAATCCGGGGTCACGCGCCGCAACCGGATTCTCGGCGGAATCCGTCTGGCGCTGGTCTATCTTTTCGTCGCCGGTCTGGTCTGGGCGTCCCGCCCGACGCCGGCCCTGATCGCGACGGGGGCCGTCCTCGCGCTCGGCGGCGAAGCCGTGCGGGTGTGGGCGGCCGGCCACCTCACGAAATCGGTCCGCCTGATCACTTCGGGTCCTTACGCGTACACGCAGAACCCCCTCTACCTCGGCCGCCTGCTGATCCTCACCGGGCTGGCCCTGGGGGCCCGGACCCGGGGCCATCTCAACCTCGTCGCCCTGGCGATCGGCTACGCCGTCTTCTTCTTTTATTACATGCCACGCAAGCTGCGCGTCGAGGGCGGCCGCCTCGCCCGGCTTCACGGGGCGGCGTTCGAGGCATACCACGCCAGCGTCCCCGTGCTGTTCCCCAGCGGCAGGCGCTACGCGGGCGGCCGCGAGCCCTGGTCCTTCAACCTGATGGTCCGCAACCAGGAGCCGCTCGTCGCCACCGGGGTCGCCCTGGTCCTCGCCCTCCTGATCTGGAAGGGGCTGCCCTAGCCCGAGCCGACCGCGTCCCTCACCAGCTCCGCGAGACGCGCGCCGATGGCGCCCGCCTCGTAGTGCCTCCGCGCCGCCTCCCGGCCGCGCTCCCCCAGCGCCGCCCCCAGCGCCGGATCGTCCAGCAGACGGCCCAGACGGTCGAACCACTCGTCGGAGGTCGACGCGTACAGCCCGGAACGGCCGTCCTCCACGAGGTCGCGGTTGGCTCCGATCGGGCTGCAGACGACGGGCAGCCCGGCGGCCTGGTACATGAGTATCTTGAGACCGCACTTGCCCTGCGAGAACGGGCTGTCGTCGAGCGGCATGACGCCGATGTCGAGACCCATGAGGGCGGCGGCCTCGCCGTCCCGGCTCCAGACGACCCGCTCCGTCGGGACGCCCGCCAGATCGACGAAGGCGTTGCACACCTGCACGAAACGCACCCTCGGTCTCGTCTCGCACAGCCGTCGCAACGGCTCCGCGAGCGCCCCGAGATACCTCAGGCTGGGCCGGCTGCCGACCCAGCCGATGCGCGGAGCGGCGTCCGGACCCCGCGCCTGGCGTGCCCGCGCCACCGCGTCGTCGGGGAATGGACTCAGGTCGACACCGGTGGGAAGGACGGCGACGTCGCGCGCGTAGCGCGTGGCATAGTCCGCCAGAAAGCGGTTCCCGGCGATCACCCGGCGGCTTCGTCTCAGCACGGCGGCGAGCCGCCGGCGGCGCGAGCGGGCGCGCGCTCCGGCGCGCTCCTCACCGAAGCGATCGCGCTCGTCGGGCGACACGGCGAAGACCGCATCGTCGAGATCGTAGAGCAGAGGCGCCGGCCCCAGCAGCAATGGAATCTTCCAGCGGGAGAACAGCTTCTTCTGAACCAGGATCGCATCGGATCGCCGGGCGCGGCGCGCCAGGTCGGCGAGATCGACCGCGCGCGTCCCCTTGGCCACGAACACGTCCGCGTCGATACCGCCCGCACGGAGAGGATCCAGGTGCTGCAGGACGCGCAAACGGCTGCTCGGATGATCGACCCCGCCGTTGAGGACGCACAGGAGCCGCACCCTACCTCCAGGTCACCCGCACCACGCCCGGCCCGAAGTCGAAGGCCACTCGCCCGTCCGGGACGCCGGCCTCTCCCGCTGCTCCGCGCCGCGAACGCCACCCGCGTCCGCCCCTGTGCGAGTCGACCAGGAGACGTCCGATCCCCAGCCCGTTGGCGTACCCCAGGAAGACGTCCGGCGCCCAGTGACGGTCGCGGTCCATGCGCTGCAGGGCGGTCAGCCCGGCCGTGCCGTAGAGCGTCCAGGCGCCGGCGCGCTTCCAGAAGCGGACACCGCGTCCGTCATCGGCCTCGACCGCGAGGTGCCGGTCGATGATCGGAGCGAGCACCGAGGCCGCGATGGTCACGTCCCCGGAGATGCTGTGGCCGTTCGAGCTGAAGAAGCGGATGCGATCCCCGGTCTCCGGGCGATCGGTCGCGATGACTTTCTGCGTGGTCCCGGTGATGGCGCCGGCGAAGGCGAGGTTCTCCAGGATCAGCGACGCCGTTTCGGTGTCGTAGTCCGAGCGGCGCGCGAGGCCAGCGAGGTAGAAGCCCAGCGCGGCCGCCAGGGGCGTTCCGAGCTTCCCCATGTTCCGGGCCTCGTCGAGAAAGCGGTCGGTCGAGTCGGTGCGGTTCCTTTGGACCGCGTCGCGGATGTCCTTGCGCACCAGGTAAAGCGCGGCCCCCGTGCCGACGACCGCCCCCAGCTTCAGCCAGCCGGTCCGGTCGAGGTGGGCGGGGCGGCCGAAGACGTACCGGGCATCGCGCCCGATCTGGCTCCATTCGAGCGGCGCGTCGGGATGGAGATGCCGCGGATCGGGTGAGGCCGAGACCGCCGGGGTCCCGGACGTCTCGGCACCCGCGGATCCGGACGTCCCGGCCGCTTCGGCCGCCCGGACGGAAGGTCCTCCGTCGAGAACCAGCAGGAGCGGCAGGCTCACGATCACCGCGCCCTTGCGAAGCGTCGAACGTGTCCGTCTCACGTCCCCCCCCTTTCAACCGGAGCGCTGCTCGAGCCGGCAGCACCCCCGATCAGCAGCATGTCCCGATGTCCGATCGACTGGCGGTCGACGATCGAAACGCCCGGCTCGAGATCGCGCCGCTCCGCCGCATACACGTCCTCCTCGATGAGACAGTATGCCGGCCCGGCCGCGAAGAAACGCCGCAGCTCGTCGCGATCCCGCAGCACCGGGATGAAGCGCCGCGTGTAGTACACATAGGTGGGATGGTAGTCCGGGTACATCGCCAGCGGAGCCTCGCCGACCGCCGTCGCGACCCGCTGGCTGAACAGGCGCGCCGACTTGTAGTGATCGAGCGCCGGCAGGACGAGCACCGCGATGAGCAGATAAGCCGCCGCCAGCGTGGCGCTGAAGGCGCCCAGCGCGGGACCACCGCCGAAACGTCGGTGGACCGCCAGCGCTGCGATCACTCCGATCGCCGCCACCGACGCCAGCACGGCGGCGGGACTCACCAGATCGGGAGCGGCGCGCGCGAGCCTCGGGAGCACGACCGCCGCGCCCCCCCCGGTGAGCAGCAGGGCGATTCCGAGCGCCCAGGCGATCGGGCGGCCGACCGGGGACGGATCCCAGCCCAGGAGCGCGAGATCCCACGTGCGCGCGACCAGCAGGGCCAGGATGGGCAGCATCGGGAGGAGGTAGACGCCGCGTTTTTCCGCGGAGGCGGCGAACACGGCGAAGATGACGAGCACCCACGAGTAGACGTAGGCGTTGTCGCGGTCGGGGCGCGCCCCGGCTCGGGGGAAGGTCTGCCAGAGCGCCTGCGGCAGGAGAAGCACCCATGGGAAGAATTCGATCGGCAGGCTGATCAGCACGTGGTAGAACGGATGGGCGTGATGCTCGCCGCGCGTGAACCGATGCGCCAGACGCGACACGAGCGCCTCGAGAGGGAACGATGTGCCCGTGCTGCGGTAGGCGGCGATCCAGAAGCCGACCGGCAGCAGGGCCAGCGGCAACCCCCAGGGCAGCCCCATGCGTCCGATGAAGGCGAGATCGCGCGTGGAGGCCAGGAATACCAGGACGGCGAGCAGCGGGATCAGCAGTCCGTGTGGTCCCTTGGTGAGATTGGCCAGACCGATCGACACATAGAAGACGCTCATCCAGCGCGGCTCGCCTCCGGCCCGATACCCCCGGTGGAACGCGACGCAGGCGAGCAGGAGCCAGAAGGTCCAGAGCATGTCGGGGTGGGCCCAGCGAGCCTCCATGAAATAGCCGTACGTGGTCGCCAGGACCACGGCGGCGAGCGCCCCGGTCCGGCGGCCGAACAGATCCCGACCGAGCGCGAAGACCGCCACCAGACCGAGAAGCGCGGCAAGGCTCGACGGCAGGCGCAAGGCGAGCTCGGTCGGTTTCCCCGCGGGCAGCGAGAACAGCGCGGCCAGCCAGGGGTAGAGGGGAGGCTTCTCGAAGTAGAGCTGCCCATTGTCGCGCAGCACCGCCCACGAGCCGGTCAGATGGATCTCGCGCACGACCTCGCCGATGTCCGGCTCGTCGGGCGCCCACAGATCGTGGGCTCCCAGGCTCGTGGCGAACAGCGCGAGACCGAGAAGGACGAGGAGGAGAAGGCAGCCTCTGTCGCTTCGGAAGAACCGGACCGCCAGGGACATGCTGTCGTGGCCCTCGGGCGCCTAAAGGACGGAAGCCTCCGGCGCCGGCCGTTCGTCGCGGAACTGCAGAGCGTACAGGCGGGCGTACAGGCCCTTGCGGCCGAGGAGCTCCGGGTGCGTGCCGCGCTCGACCAGTCGACCCGCGTCCAGGACCAGGATGACGTCGGCGCGGCGCACGGTCGACAGACGGTGCGCGATGACGAACACCGTGCGGCCGGTCATCAGGTTCTGCAGGGCGCCCTGCACCTCGGCCTCCGACTCGGCGTCGAGCGACGAGGTCGCCTCGTCCAGGATCAGGATCGGCGAATCCTTCACGAGGGCGCGCGCGATCGAGATCCGCTGCCTCTGCCCGAGGGACAGACGGTGGCCCGCCTCGCCGAGGGTCGTGTCGTAGCCGCGCGGCAGCGCCTCGATGAAGGCCTCGGCGTGCGCCGCGCGCGCGGCCGCCGCCACCGTCTCCATCGGCACGTCGCCGCGCCCGTAGGCGATGTTGTTGCGGACGGTGTCGTCGAACAGGATCACTTCCTGGGTCACGATCCCGATCTGCCTGCGCAACGAGCCCAGCGTCGCTTCGCGCACGTCCCGTCCGTCGATGAGGACCTCCCCCTGGGTCACGTCGTAGAAGCGCGGCAGCAGGTTGACGAGCGTCGATTTGCCCGCGCCGCTCGAACCGACCAGGGCCACCACCGTGCCGGCGGGGACGACGAGGTCGATGCCCCGCAGGACCGGCGCCTTGCCGTACGCGAAATGCACGTCCCGGAACTCGATCCGGTCCCGGAACGTCGGCAGCGCGACGGCGTCCGGCTTCTCGCGAATGCGGTTCGGAAGATCCATGAGCTGGAACACGCGCTGCGCCGCCGCCATCGACTGCTGCACGTCGTTGTTGATCTTCACCAGGTTCTTGATCGAGGCGTAGATCATGAACAGCGCCGCGATGAACGTCCAGACCTCGCCAGCCGTCAGCCGGCCGGCGTGAATCCGCAGCAGCGCGTGCACCAGCAGGACCGCCACGCCGATGGCGCCGACCAGCTCCAGGACCGGCGAGGTGACCGAGACGAGCCGGGCCGCGCGCATCTCCGCGCTCTGGATGCGATCGAGCGCCCTGCGGAAGCGATCGGTCTCGAAGTCCTCCATCCCGAAGCCCTGCACGACGCGGGTCCCGGTGATCCCTTCCTTCATGACGTCGACCGCCTCGCCCATGCGCTCCTGACTTCGACGGCTCGTCGCTTTCAGCCGCGTGCCGAGACGCACCACCGGGTAGACGACCAGCGGCAGAAGGATCAGGCTGAACGACGCGAGACGCCAGTTGATGTAGAAGAGCCAGGCGGCCTGACCGATCACGATCGCCCCGAGACGGAACACGTCCGCCAGGTTGTCGGACGCCAGGCGCTGCAACCGGCCGATGTCGCTCACCACGCGCGAGATCAGGCTGCCGGTCGGGTGATCGGAGAAGAACGCGAGCGACTGTCTCTGGATGCGCGCGTAGAGATCGGCCCTGAGATCGCGCACCGCCTGCAGGCCGGCCCAGCGCGTCAGGTACGAGCCCAGATAGGTGAAGATCCCCTTGAAGACGAACAGGACGACGATCAGCACGGCGACCAGGACGGTCCGGCCGGTGATTCCGTCGCTGAGCCAGCGGGCGAGCGCGGTTCCGGGAGGCGCCCCCGGACCGGCGCCGAGGAGCTTGCTCAGCGTCTCGAACGGCCGCAGCTTGCCCGGCCCGGCGCCCGTGAGCGTCGAGGCGCCCGGGAAGAAGAGCTCCAGGATCGGCTGGATGAGAGCCAGCAGACCGAGATAGACCAGCGAGATCAGGGCCGAGGAGACGGCGGCCGCACCCAGGCGTCCGACGTAAGGCCGCACGTAGCGCAAGAGACGCAGGATGTCGCGCATTCAGCGTGGAGGAATATCGAGCGCGCCGAAGAAGAATCCGATCTCGAAAGCCGCGGTCTCCGGGCCGTCGGACCCGTGCACGATGTTCTTCTCGATCGACGAGGCGAAATCCTTGCGCAGCGTGCCCGGGGCCGCCTTGGCGGGATCGGTGGCGCCCATGATGGCGCGCACGCGAGCGATCGCATCCTCCCCCTCGATCACCATCGGCACGATCGGGCCCGAGGTCATGAACGTGACGAGCGACGGGAAGAACGGCCGCTCCCGGTGCACGTGGTAGAACGCCTCCGCCTCCTTGCGCTCGAGACGGATCATCTTCAGGGCGGCCACCTGCAGACCTGCCGCCTCGAACCGGCGCACCACCTCGCCGATCCTGTTCGCGGCCACCCCGTCCGGTTTCACGATGGACAGCGTCCTCTGGATCATCCGTGTCCCCTGGCCCCGCCCGCGCGGGGCGCTTCCTTGAGAACCGCCTCGACGGCCTCGCCGATCTCGGCGGGGCTCTGCAGGACGCGCACGCCGCAGGCCCGCAGGGCGGCCATCTTCTCGATCGCGGTCCCATGCCCCCCCGCGATGATCGCGCCCGCGTGCCCCATCCGCCTCCCCGGAGGCGCCGTCTGCCCCGCCACGAACGCGACCATCGGCTTCTTCAGCTCGGTGGCGGCCCAGCGCGCCGCCTCCTCCTCGGCGCCGCCGCCAATCTCGCCGATCAGGACGATGACCCCCGTGTCGTCGTCGTCGCGAAACAGCTTCAGGGCGTCGACGAAGGTCGTGCCGATGATCGGATCGCCCCCGATCCCGATGCAGGTGCTCTGGCCGATGCCGCGACGCGAGAGCTGGGCGACCGCCTCGTAGGTCAGCGTCCCGCTGCGCGACAGGACGCCCACCGGCCCCGGCTTGTGGATGTAGCCGGGCATGATGCCGACCTTGGACTTGCCCGGCGAGATGAGGCCGGGACAGTTGGGACCGATGAGACGCATGCCGCCGCCCCGGAGGGCGGCCCGCACGATCACCATGTCCGACGTCGGGATGCCCTCGGTGATGCAGACCGCCAGCCGCAGGCCGGCGTCCGCGGCCTCGAGGATGGCGTCCGCCGCCGCGGCGGGCGGCACGAAGATGAGCGACACTTCGGCTCCGGTCTCGTGGACCGCCTGACGGACCGTGTCGAAGACCGGCACCTCCTCATGCACGGTGCCGCCGCGCCCCGGGGTGACGCCCGCCACGATCGTCGTGCCGTATTCACGGCAGCCGCGCGCGTGGAACGTCCCCTCACGACCCGTGATCCCCTGGATGAGGACGCGCGTGCTCCGGTCGATCAGGACGCTCATCGTGCCCCCGCCAGCGCGACCACCTTGCGGGCCGCGTCGAGCATCCCGTCGGCCAGGGTGAAATCGAGACCCGAACCCTGCAGGATCTGCCGCCCTTCATCGACGTTGGTGCCTTCCAGGCGCACCACCACGGGCACGCGCACGTCCACCTTCCGGATCGCCTCGACCAGGCCGCGCGCCAGGACATCGCCGCGCAGGATGCCGCCGAAGATGTTGATCAGGACCCCCTTCACGCTCGGGTCTGCCAGGAGGATCCGGAAGGCGGACGCGACCTGCTCGGAGGTTGCGCCGCCGCCCACGTCCAGGAAATTCGCGGGCTCGCCTCCGACGAGCTTGATGATGTCCATCGTCGCCATCGCCAGACCGGCGCCGTTGACCATGCAGCCGATGTTTCCCTGCAGCTTGACGTAGTTGAGCCCGTGCGCCCCCGCCTCGACCTCGAGCGGCTCCTCCTCGTCCGGGTCGCGCAGATCGCGAATTTCCGGGCGGCGGTAGAGCGCGTTGTCGTCGAAGGTCATCTTCGCGTCGAGCGCCACGAACGCCCCCTGGGCGGTGAGGACGAGCGGGTTGATCTCGACCAGGGACGCGTCCGTCTCCAGGTAGACGCGCAGGAGCGCCTGCATCAGCCGGGTCGCGCGCGTCACCTGCTCGCCGGACAACCCGAGCCCGTAGGCGATGCGTCTCGCCTGAAACGAGCGGAATCCGGGCACCGGATCGATCGGCTCGACGCGGATCGCCTCCGGGTCGCGCCGGGCCAGTTCCTCGATCTCCACGCCACCTTGACCCGAGGCCATCATGGCCGGGAGCGACCGCGCGCGGTCGAGCGTCACGGCGAGATAGATCTCGCGGGCGATCTCGATCGGCTCCTCGATCAGGAGCCGCCGCACCTTCCGGCCGTGAGGGCCCGTCTGGGGGGTCACCAGGCTCATGCCGATCATCTGGCGCGCCAGCCGCTCGGCTTCGTCGGCGTCCGCGGCGATCTTGACGCCGCCGCCCTTGCCGCGTCCGCCTGCGTGGATCTGCGCCTTGACGACGGATCGACCACCGAGCCGCGAGGCGATCGCCTGGGCCTCCTTCGGACTGAAGGCGACGTCGCCCCTGGGCACGTCGACCCCGAACCGCTTCAGGATCTGCTTCGCCTGATACTCGTGGATTTTCACCCGGAGATTCTCACCGTTCGCCGCGCCGAATCCAAGTCGGGTCCCGGCGGCGACTCTATATAGCATCCGTCCGGGATCGTGTCAAACCGTTGTTTTGACAGGCGTTTAATGCTCTGCTACGATGCGCGCGCGGTGACTCCTGGAGTCTCGTCCGAAATGCCGTCACGCACCGGTCTCCCACCGGCTCGGCCCGGCGCACCGGACGCCCGGCGGGTCCCGTTGCTTCTCCTCGTACTGCTCGCCGCGCTGGGGTCCGCCGCATCGACCGACCGGCCCGGAACCGAGCGCGCCGCGCCGGCCGAAATGCCCGCCGTCCCCGTGCTGCTGGCGGACCGTCTCGCTCCCCTCCTGCGCGCTCCGGCCCTGAGCCCCGACGACACCGGCATCGCCGTCCTGCTGCTGCCGGGCGGCCGACCGATCTTCCTGCGCAACGCCGATCGACCGGCGCAGCCGGCCTCGACGCTCAAGATCCTGACCAGCGCGGCCGCGCTGGCGCTTCTGAAGCCCGAGTTCGTCTACCAGACCCGCCTGTTCGCGGACGGGCCGATCGACGGATCGGGGAGCGTCGCGGGGAACCTGTACATCCAGGGATCGGGCGCCCCCGATCTCGTCGGCGAGTCGTGGTGGCTGATGGCTCGCCGGCTGGCGTCGCTCGGTCTGCGCCGCGTGGAAGGCGACCTGATCGCCGACGAATCCTACTTCGACTCGGTGCGGCGACCGCCCGGCTGGTCCGCACCCGCGGCCGACTCCTGGTACAACGCCCCCATCGGCGCTCTCTCCTGCAACTTCAACGTCGTGACCGTCACGATCGATCCCTCGCCGCTCCTGGGCGCGCGCCCCGACCTGACGCTCGAGCCGGCGGCTTCGTTCTTCCAGGTGATGAACAAGGCGACGACGACGTCGGGACCGACGTCGCTCGCCGTCTCCCGCTCGTTCGAGAACGGCCAGAACGCCCTGGTCGTGGGGGGGACGATCCGCCGGGGCGGCGGACCAGCGGTGTTCCATCGCTCGGTCGAAGAGCCGGCGCTCTACGCGCTGTCGGCGTTCCGCGAGATCGCGCGCGCGGAGCACATCGAGATCAGGGGGAATCTCGCTGTCGGAACGGTCCCCGAGAAGGCGCGCGAGCTGCACATCCACGAGTCCCGCCCGCTCGGAGCGCTCCTGCGGGACATGAACAAGAACAGCAACAACTTCATGGCCGAGATGGTCCTCAAGACGCTGGGTGCCCAGTTCGTGGAGACGCCGGGGACATCGGGCCACGGCGTCGAGGTGGTGCGCAACTACCTCGCCGGGCTCGGTCTCGATCTCGCGAGCGTGAGGCTGGTCGACGGCTCCGGTCTCTCGGACGAGGACAGGGTGCCGGCGCGCCTGCTCGCCGACGTGCTGGCACGCACCTGGGACGACTTCGAGATCGGACCGGAAATCGTCGCGTCCCTGCCGATCGGCGGGGCCGACGGCACGCTCGACGAACGCTTTGGAGGAGAGGGCTCGCGCCGGCGCGTGCGGGCCAAGACGGGACGGATTGCCGCCGCCCTGACGCTGGCGGGGTACGTCGCCAACCACGACGGGAGGAGCTTCGCCTTCGCGGTGCTCGCGAACCGCCCGCGCGGCACCATCGACGCCGTCCATCGGGCCATCGACAGGATCGTGGACGAGATCGCCTCCAGCACCGACGCCGATCTGGGTCCGGCGGTCCTGGAGGAAGGCGCCGCCGCTAGAACCTCAGCTTCGCCACCAGCTCCCGCACAGCCGCCGCGGAGCGATCCAGCGCCGCTTTCTCCTCGCCGGTGAGCCGGATCTCGATGACCTGCTCCATCCCCTTCGCTCCGAGACGCGCCGGCACGCCCAGGAACAGGTCGCGGTAGCCGTACTCTCCGTTCAGATAGACGGCGCACGGCAGGATCATGTGCCTGTCGAGGAGGATCGCCTCGACCATCTGGACGATCGAGGACGCTGGCGCGTAGTAGGCGCTGCCGCTCTTCAGGAGGTTGACGACCTCGATGCCGCCGTCGCGTGTGCGCTGGACGATGGCGTCGATCCGATCCACGGGGAGCAGCTCGGTGATCGGTATCCCGGAGACCGTCGAGTAGCGCGGCAGCGGCACCATCGTGTCGCCATGACCGCCGAGTACGAAGGCGTGCGTGTTCTCGACCGAGACGCCCAGGGCCTCGGCGATGAAGTACCGCATGCGCGCGGAATCGAGGACGCCCGCCATCCCGATCACCCTCTCCCGCGGGAAGCCGCTCGCCTTGAGCGCCGTGTACGCCATCGCGTCGAGGGGGTTGCTCACGACGATCAGGATCGCCCGGGGCGACCGGCGTGCCACCTGCTCGGTCACGCCTCTCACGATCTCGAAGTTCTTCTGCAGGAGATCGTCGCGGGTCATCCCGGGCTTGCGCGGCAGACCCGAAGTGATCACCACGATGTCCGAGTCGCGCGTCTCCTCGTAACCGTTGCTGCCGGTGATGCGGACGTCCGTGGCGTCCACCGGGCCCGCTTCGCTCAGATCGAGGGCCTTGCCCTGCGGCAGCCCCTCGACGATGTCCACCATCACCACGTCGGCCAGACGCCGCAGCGCGATGCGCTCCGCCGCCGACGCGCCGACGTTGCCGGCTCCGATGATCGACACTTTTCTGCGCATGCGGGGTTCCTCAGCTCCCTTCTTCGATTCTGGCGATCACCGCGTCCGCGAACTCGGAGCACTTGACCGTGACCGCGCCCTCCATGTTGCGTGCCAGATCGTAGGTGACCCGCCCGGCACGGATCGCCTGGCGCATCCCCTCGACGATCAGATCGGCCGCCTCCAGCCATCCCATGTACTCGAACATCATGGCGCCCGACAGGATGAGCGACCCGGGGTTCACTTTGTCCTGGCCGGCATAGGCGGGGGCCGTGCCGTGCGTCGCCTCGAACACCGCCGTCGTGTCCCCGATGTTGGCGCCGGGCGCCAGCCCGAGCCCGCCCACCTGGGCGACGGCCGCGTCCGACAGGTAATCGCCGTTCAGGTTGGGTGTCGCCACGACCGAGTAGTCCGACGGCCGGATCAGGATCTGCTGGAACATCGAGTCGGCAATCCGGTCCTTCATCATCACCTTGCTGGCCGGCGGCCGGGCGAGCTTCCCGGCCTCCTCTTCGGTGATGGTGTACTCGCCGAACTCCTCCCGGGCCACCTGGTAGCCCCACTCCTTGAAGGCTCCCTCGGTGTATTTCATGATGTTCCCCTTATGGACCAGCGTGACGCTCGGCTTCTGACGCTCGATGGCGTAGCGGATCGCCTTGCGCACGAGCTGCTTGCTGGCGCGCGCGCTCATGGTCTTCACGCCGATGGCCGAGTCCGCCGGAATCGAGCATCCCATCTCGCGGTTCAGGTACTCCACGACCTTGCGGCATTTCTCGGTTCCCTCGCGCCACTCGATTCCGGCATAGACGTCCTCGGTGTTCTCGCGAAAGATCGTCAGGTCGACGTCCTGCGGCCTCTTCACCGGGGACGGCACGCCCTCGAAGTAGCGCACCGGGCGGATGCAGGCGTACAGGTCGAGCTCCTGTCGCAGCGTCACGTTCAGGCTGCGGTAGCCGCCGCCGATCGGAGTCGTCAGGGGCCCCTTGATGGCGACGGTGTAGGTGCGGATGGCCTCCAGAGTGTCCTGGGGGAGCCACTCGCCGTACTTGTCGCGCGCCTTGCCTCCGGCGTACACCTCGAACCAGTGGATCCGGCGCGCTCCGCCGTAGGACTTCTTCACGGCCGCGTCCAGCACACGGTGCGCCGCCGCCCAGATGTCGGGACCGATGCCGTCCCCTTCGATGAACGGCAGGATGGGATGGTGCGGCACGCGCACCTTGCCGCCCTCTGTCTCGATGCCCTTCCCCTCGAGCGGGACGTTCAGCTTTTCGAATTTCAAGGTGACGGTCTCCTCGCGTCCGCTCCCGGCCGCGTGGCCGCGGCCTCGTTCTTGTCGGGAGACATCACGAACGCCGTGTCTTCGGAGTGGCCGGTGAATCTAACACAGCCTCCGGGGTTATTCAATACTGGACCAGCGAGCCCTCCTGGCGCGCCTTGCGCACCGCGAAGCGGAACGCCAGGATGCCAACCGGCAGCAGCACCGCGACGAACAGGACGAGGGCCTGGATGTCGGGCAACAGCTCGGCGAAGCGGCAGCCGCGCAGGAGCGCCCGCCGCAGCGCGTGCAGAGCGTAGGTGATCGGCAGAAGACGCGACCAGCCGCCGAGCCACACCGGCATGTCCTCGGGCGGATAGAACACGCCGCCGACGAGCGCCGAGCCGCTCGCCACCAGGAACGTGATCGGGTCGCCGCGCTTGAGATAGAGCACGAACGCCGCCGACAGGATGCCGATCCCCGAGAAGGCGAGGACGGTGAGCGCGATCACGACGAGTGCCGGCAGCAGGCTGTCGAGCTGAATGACCACGTGGAAGAACAGCCGGCCGATCACCAGATAGGCGATCACCTTGATCGAGGTCAGCAGGAAATCCCACAGCGACGAGCCCAGAACGATCGCCCCGATCGGCGTCGGCGTGACCAGCATCGCCTCGAGCGTGCCGGTCATCTGCTCCGACCGGATCTTGCCTGCGAAGGACATCGTCGCGGACGACAGATAGTGCAGGAGCGCCAGCCCGAGCAGGACATAGGAGAAGTAATCGACCCCCTCAAGCCCCGGCGTGCTCGGCGGCGCATTCACCACGCGCGACACGAAGTACCAGATGAGGACCGAGAAGAAGATGCCGAAAGCCTGCATCAGGAACGACGTCCTGTACGACGCCTCGATCAGGGCATCGCGCTTCAGGAACGCCAGGAGCGTGCGCAGCAGGCTCACGGCTCCTTCCTGTCCTCGTCCGGCGCCATCGTGTCGAACACCTCCTGAAGCCCCGGCTCGCGTCGCGCGCACGACACGATGGTGCCATGCGCCTCCAGCAGCGCCCGCAGCAGATCGGAGAACGCCCGCCCGTCCCGGTCCACGGCGGCGTCGATCCGCGCGCGCGTTCCGTCCTGCCGCTCGAGGGTCAGGGTCCAGCGCGCGTCGACCGGCGGCGTCCCGAGACCCGAGACGATCAGGATGTAATGATCCCGGCCGGGCAGACCGGCGGTGATCTCGGCCACGCTTCCCTGACGCAGCACGCGCCCGCGGTCGAGGACCACCAGCCGCGCGCACAGCTCCTCCGCCTCCTGCAGATTGTGCGTCGCCAGCAGGATGGTCTTGCCACTCTCCCGGTTCAGATGATCGAGCACGAAGCGTCTCAGGTGCTTGGCGGCGATTGGATCGAGGCTGCGCGTGGGCTCGTCGAGGCAGAGAACGGGCGGGTCGTGCAGGAGCGCGCGGGCGATTGCGAGGCGCTGCTTCATCCCCGTCGAGTAGCCCATGAACTGCCGATCCGCCAGCGTGTCCATCTCCATGATGCGCAGGAGCGCGCGACCGGCGGAGCGCGCCTGCGCCGCGCTCAGGCCGTACAGGCGACCGAAGAACTCGAGGTTCTCGCGACCGGTCAGCCGCCAGTAGAAGGAGCGCTCATCGGACGTCACGAATCCGATCGAGCGCTTGACGGCCTGGGCCTGGCGCGCCACGTCGATCCCGGCGACCAGCGCGCGTCCGGTCGTGGGCAGGATGAGACCGGCCAGAATCTTCAGGAACGTCGTCTTGCCGGCGCCGTTCGGTCCCAGGATCCCGAAGATCTCGCCGGCGCGGGTCTCCAGGGTCAGATCGGACAGCGCGGTGATGCGCTCGGTCCGCCGGAAAGGATGGCCGGCGATCTCGCGCAGCGATCGCCTCTTCACGTACACCTTCGACAGACGCTCGGCCCGGACGACGGCGTTCATGCCCCTCCCCGGGCGTCGTCCCCTTCACGCGACCGGGCGCCGATCAGCGTCCCTCCAGCAGGCGCGTGTTCCATGTGGCGAGGTACTCCCGGTGCTCGGCGTCGTCCGGGTAGTGCTCCCCCTCGGGGTACGGATACGCCGACATGTCGTGGAACGGCAGCGGCTCGACCGTGTCCGGAAAGGCGGTGTGCGGGTCCATGTCCTTGCAGTAGCCGTTGACGTAGAGCAGGAAGCTGCGGGTCCAGCCGCGCAGCACCTCCGGCAGCCCCTTGGTCGGGAACTCCAGGCTGATCTCCTCCCCCTTCCCGAAGATCACGTAACGATCGTCCGTCCGGGTCAGGAGATCGGTGACGCGGCCGAACCGCGTGTACCGGCCGGTCATGACCCGGAACGGCTGCGTGTTGTCGAGGATCGAGTAATCGTAGACCCTCGGGGCGCGCCCGTCGGGGCTGTGCTCCCTCGGAAACCCCCGGTGGTGCAGATGAGCGCCGCTCAGCTTCACCTCGTTCACCTTCACCTTCTCCTTCATCGCCTCCTCGGGCAGCGGCTCAGCCACGAAGATCTGGTCCCAGAAGAGACGCATGTTGGTGCGCAGGCGAAGCCGTCTCGACTTCAGCGGCGCGATCGACGACAGGTCCGCGCTGATCATGCGCGGCAGGCCGGGTGGGAATCCCATCGGGTCGAGGACGGGATGGAACAGACCGTCGCTGCCGTCGACCATCTCGAGTACCGGCGCCGTCAGGCTCACACCGGCCTGCGAGGCGGCGAAGTTGGTGGAGGAGTACTCGAAGTCGACCCAGCCGTCGAGGAAGAGGACCGGATGCTCCAGGCGGGCGACGCTCTCCGGGAACTCCAGCGTGAGCCAGTGCATCTCGGCGTAGCCCGCCAGGCGCTCCATGCGGAAATCGTCCGGATAGATGCGATCGATCTTCAGGAGCGTATCGGTGACGTCGCGGTTGTTGTGGTCCGTGGCGCGCGTCGGGAAGACGCGATCGTCCCTCCGGATCGCGAGGGTACGGTAGGTCGGGCGCTCTCTGCCGCCGAACGCCCCCAGAGGGTACACATCGATCTCCTTCGGATGATCCAGGGTGATCAGCTTCGCCTCGTCGAGGTAGGTGATCTCCTCGAGATTCTCGAGCGCCTGGATCTGGTACGCGCCGTCGCGCGGCGCCAGCTGGTCCGCCTCGATCTTGACGTACTCCTCCGGCTGCGGCGTGCCGTACGTGCCGGGCCCCGTCCACAGCCCCAGACCGCCGACCCCGAGGAAGTCGGTGACGAAGCCGTACCTTCGGCCGTTCCACGCGAACAGCAAGGGACAGGACGAGCCCTTGCGGTCGATCTCGACCTCCTGGACGCGCTGCCCTGCGGGCACGTCCATTTCCGACTGCAGGACCCCGCCGGGCCAGAGCAGGCGGACCACGTCGGCCAGCGGCCGGTCGCCCAGGCCGAAGTGCGCGGTGGGAGGCGCCTGCGACAGGTAGCCGCCACCCGCCTGGGTCTCGCGTCTCTGCCAGGTCGCCCCCGCCAGGACCTCCACCTTGGTGCCGATCCCCTCCTTGTTGCTGTTGAGACCGCGCGGCTCCACATCGAGCCAGCGATTCCGGCTGCCCCCGTCGTTGCGCAGAAGAAGCGGTGGCCCTCCGTTCTGGTTGACGACCAGATCCAGATCCCCGTCGCCGTCCAGATCGGCCGCGGCCACCCCGCGACCGTCCTTGACCGGGATGGCGTCGAGACCGGTCTCGGCCGAAGCGTCACTGAAGCCGCCGGCGCCGTCGTTGAGGTAGAGCCGCAGCACCGACCCCGCCGCGAACAGATCCAGATCGCCGTCGTTGTCGGCGTCGAAGAGCGCCGTCCCGAACAGGGACGCCCCGCGCGGCTTCGGGATCTCCCGGGGCGTGAAGCGCAGGCCGGGTCCGTCGAGATAGACCCGCAGCGGATCCGAGGGCCCCGCGCCAAACACCAGATCCGCGAGGCCGTCTCCGTTCACGTCCCCCGCCGACACGCCGCGCCCCGCCCCGCGCTCCGCCAGCCCCGCCGCCCGGCCGATCGCCACGAAACCGTCCTCCCTGCGATTGTCGAGCACAGTGTCCTGCCCGCCCGCCGAGGAGAGCACGGCGTCGATGTCGTGGTCGGCGTCGAAATCGGCGAACACGGCGGCCACGGTCCCCTCCGCGGGAGCGCTGATCTTCAGATCCGATGCCGCCTCGCGGAAGGTGCCGTCGCCGCGGTTCAGCAGCAGGACCGGCGTCGCGGCCTCCGCCGACCCCGGCTTCGGAATGCGATTCACAAACAGGTCGAGATCGCCGTCGTGATCGACATCGGCCCAGGCGGCGCCCAGGGCGAACCCGGAGACCGAGGCGTGCGCTCTCTCCGTAATGTCGCGGAAGCGACCCTTGCCGTCGTTTTCGAACAGCGCGCCACCGTCCAGGCGCGTGAGGTAGAGATCGACATCTCCGTCATTGTCGAAATCCCCGAGCGCCGCCGCCATCCCGACCCCCTCGAACGACAGACCGGAGGCGCCGGTCACGTCCTCGAAGCTCATCTCACCCTTGTTCCGGTACACAGCCGGCCGGGCCCTGCCGTCCGAGGATGCGTTGGCGAGCACCAGATCGGGACGCCCGTCTCCGTCGAGGTCCCCGATGGCGACCCCGGAGCCGTAGCGGGCCGCCGCCGCGGTGGGCGACGCGGGTGAGGCCGCCTCGGGTCCCCTTGGCTCCCCCCCCGGACCGGCGTGCCGGAAGAGGATGCCGGACGCGGCGGTGACGTCGCTGAAACGGAGCGCGATCGGTCGTGGCGGTGCCGCTGGACCACCCAGCGCACGGTAGTCGGTGACGATCAGGGCATAGCGTCCCGCCTCGCCGTACTGGTTCCCGGTCGGGGCGGCAACCCGCGGGTTCGCCGAGAGCCTCTTGTAGGCGGCCATCTCCCTGTCGCCGTCGATCTGCCGTCCGGCCTGCAGGAGAGCGCGGGCCAGCTGGTAGCGGATCGAGATGCTGTCCGGGTCGATCTGCCGCGCCCGCGTCAGGGACGCGATCGCCGCCTCGAAACGACGCTCCCGCGCGTGCAGAAGACCCAGGTTGTACAGGACATCGGCGTCCTCGGGATCGAGGGCGCGCACTTTTTCCAGCGCGGCGATCGCCTCCGCCGTTTTCCCTCCGCTCTTCAGGACGAGCGCCAGGCCGTAGCTCGCCTGGCGCAGGGACGGATCGAGACGCGCGGCCTCCCTGAATGCGCTCTCGGCCCCTGCGGTGTCACGGGCGTAGAAATCGGCCAGCCCCAGATTGACGAATCCCGGCGCCCACTTGGGCGCCTGTGTTGTGACCTTCCTGAACTGCTCGACCGCCTGCGCGTGCTTGTACTGCTCCATCAGCGCCGCGCCGCGGTTGTTGGCGTGGATGACCTCGTCCGGCGTGCCCGGAACCTCTGTCGGCGAGCCGGCCGCCGCGAGGAGCCCGATGCCGACCGCGGTCGCGAGGGCCACAGGCCCGGCGCCGCGCACCGTCATGCCGCTCTCCTGAGGATCCGCCCGGACGGATGCGGGTGGAACGCGCCGTCCCGCACGACCGGCCGCCCGTTGATCAGGACGGCCTCGATCCCGGCCGCGAAATTCCGGGGCGCGGTGAACGTCGACCGGTCCGCGATTGTTTTCGGATCGAACACGACCAGATCGGCGAGGCAACCCGCCTGCACCCGGCCACGATCGCGCAGGCCCAGCCTCTGGGCCGGCAGGAGAGTCATCCTGCGGACGGCCTCCTCGAGACGCAGCAGCCCTCTGTCCCTGACGTAGTGGCCGAGGACTCTCGGGAACGCCCCGTAGGCCCCCGGGTGCGGGAACCCCTTGCCGATCTCCCAGGCATCGGTCACGAGCGCGAGACGCGCGGATGCGAGCAGCGGCAGGAGCGGCTCGTCGGTCGTGTCGTCGCCCGAGATCCCGAAGATCAGCTGAGTCGCGACTCCCGACTCCTCCAGGAGCAGGTCGGAGAGGGCGTCGAACGGATCGGCTCGCCGCCTCCTCCCGATCTCGGCGATCGTCAGGTGCTCGTATCTCTTGTTCGCAGCGCCGTCGACGTGCGCCAGACGGATGTGATCCCAGCCGCACTCGCGGGCGATGTTCATGGTCCAGCGCCCGCTCTCCTTCCAGGGGGGCCAGACGGGCGACATGTCCTCGATTTCCTGCTTCATCCGGGCCCGCACGGCGGGATCCCGGAGCCGTTCGAGGAAGGCCTGCGCGCCCCCTGCGAGCGACCAGGGCGGGTAGAGAGCCAGCATGGTGGTGCAGACCGCCGTGTACGGGATCACGTCCGCGGTGATCTCGATCCCGTCGCGCGCGGCGCGCTCCTCGACCTCGAGAACCGCGGGAGCGCCGGACCAGGCGCGCCGGCCCACCGTCTCGACGTGGGAATGGTGCACGGGAGCGCGGCCGCGGCTCGCGACCTCGACCAGCTCCGCGACCGCCTCCGACAGGGTCTCCCGGCTGCTGCCCCGCTGATGGAACGCGGCGAATCCCCCCGCTGCCGCCGCCGCACGGGCCAGCGACACGAGCTCGTCGGTGTCGGCGAACTGGCCGGGCGGATAGATGAGCCCGAAGGAGACCCCGAAGGCCCCTTCGTCGACGGCCTGGCGCGCCAGGCGGTTCATGGTCTCCTGCTCCTCCGGCGTCGGCCGCCCCGAACGCGCGCCCATGGCCGCCAGCCGCAGAGGACCGTGCGCCACCAGCGAAGCCAGGTTAGGCACGCATCCCTGGGTCTCGAGATGATCCAGATAGGAGGAGAACGACCCCCAGCACCAGGGAACCTCTTCCGGGGCGATGAACCCGCACACCCGCTCGAGGTCGCGGCGCGTGCGCTCGAACAGCGGCACGCAGCCGATACCGCAATTGCCGAGGAGCTCCGTCGTGATCCCCTGGCGCACCCGGCCCTCGAACAGGGGAGCCTGCCGGGCGAAGGGCAGGGTCGCGCACAGGTCGGAATGGGAGTGCAAATCGATGAAACCCGGGGCGACCGTGCGTCCCCGGGCGTCGAGCGTGGCCGCCCCCGAAAGTCCCGGCGCCACCGCGGCGATGCGGTCGCCCGCGATCCCGACATCGGCGCGGAACGACGACCGTCCTGTCCCGTCGACCACGTCGCCGTTGGCGATGATCAGATCCAGGGTGGGCTCCGCGTCAGCGCCCGTTGCGAGGTCGATCGCCCAGGTGACGGCTCGAGTGGAAGCGATCCTTGTTCGCCTTCAGATTGTTCGCCCCCTGCCCGCAGCCGGCGCACCCGGAGTAGGTCTGGCGCGCGTGCCGGTAGCAGCAGTCCATGACGTTGTACCAGACGCCGTACTTCCAGCAGAAAAAATCGGCGTCGGAGGGGCGATAGTCGCACTTGAGGAAGCTTCGGCGCCGCATCCGGCGGGACTCCTCCTGCTCGTCCGGCTCCGCCGGATCGATCGCCCGGAACTGCCCCCTCGCTGGGCTCATGCCGGGCATTCTAATGCATCCCCCGTCGCGCTGAAAACGGCGCCCGCCATCCCGCGGATGCGTCCGCCGGGCCACCGCTTGCGGGGCGGGCGGCCGCGCTGCTACAGTCGCGCCCCGATGGACACGCGCGCGCGTTCGATCGGACGGCTCCTTCTATGGGCCCCGCTGGCCTTCGGCGTCGGCTGCGGAACCGGAGGCGGTCCCGCCGGACCACCGGAGGAGATCGTCAAGGTCCCGGGACAGGGGTCGGTGATCATCTACGTCGAGGCCCCGAAGCGCACCGCGGCCCCGCTCTTGAGGACGTTCCAGGAGCAGACCGGGATCCACGTCGATGCGACGTACCGGGAGACCCTCGGCGATCGATTCCTGCCCACCCTCAAGGACCTCGCGGCGAGGGGGAAGGTCGATCTCTTCTGGGGCGAATCGCCCCTGTCGGCCTACGACATCGTGGAGGCCGATCTGGCGGTCCCGTTCCGGCCGGCCGGTGCGCGCCCGGTTCCCGAGCAGTATCGCGATCGGCAGTTTCGCTGGATCGGGTTTGCCGCCAACCCGCGCGTGATCGTCTACAACAGCGCGCGCCTGAAGCCGGAGGAGGCGCCCGCCGGCATCGCCGATCTGATCCGCGCCCCCTGGGCCGGTCGGGGCGCGATGCCGCGGATCGCTTCGGGACCGGCGGCGTTCCACGCGGCCGCCCTGTTTTCCCAGTGGGGTCCGGAGAAGGCGCGCGCGTATTTCGACGCCCTGGGCGCCGATGGAACGCGCGTCGTCGAGGACGATGCGTCCGCGCTCCGACTGGTGGCGTCGGGCGATTGCTCGTGGGCCCTGGTCGGCCTCGACGAGGCGATCGGCGCCAAACGCGAGGCCGAGCCGATCAACATCCTGTTCCCGGATCGAATCGGTCAGGGCGCGGTGGTGCCCCCCCAGGTGGCGGTCCTGCTGCGGGATGCACCCGATCCGGCCCAGGCGAAAGGTCTGTACGGCTATCTTTTCGCCACGGAGGGCGCCTGGCTTCTCGGACAGAACGACTACGCCCTGATCACGTTCCTGCCCGCCGCTCCCAGGCCGGACTGGGTGCCGAGTCTCGCGAGCCTCAACGTCGCTCGCGTCGATCCGTTCGAGACCTGGAAAACCTACCGCGAGCGGGCCTCCCTGCTCGCCGCGTGGGGTCAGCCGGCGGCGCCGGCCGCAGCGCCGCGCTGAGGCCGCCGGTCGCGCCACGCCCTTGACGAGGCGACGTCCGGCTGACGTCGGATCGTCGCAAACCCGCGTCAAACCTGGATTTTCACGTTGCAGCCCGATTCCGCCGGTGGTATAGAATACGCAGGCGATCAGGGAAAGGAGTGGCCCCCGAGACCGGGGGCGTTCATGCAGGGAGAGGGCACCGCCACCCCACCGAAACTCCCCACGGTGGCGACGCGCAAGTTCAGGATCCTTGTCGTCGACGACGATCGGGACGGCGTCGATCTGCTCACCCAGTGGCTGACGATGGGCGGTTACGACGTGACCAGCGCCACGAGCGGTCAGGACGCGCTGCGTCGGATCCCGACCGATCGTCCCGACCTGATCCTGCTGGATCTGCTCATCCCGCCGCCGGACGGCCTCCAGGTCCTGCGGACCATCAAGCGGGACCGCGTGCTCTCGACCATCCCGGTCGTCGTGATGACCGTGAAGCGCGACGTGAAGAGCAAGGTCGAGTGCCTGAAGGGCGGTGCCGACGACTACATCGTCAAGCCGTTCCATTTCGACGAGCTCGACGCGGTCCTGCGCTCCTCCCTCAAGAAACGGTACCTCTACACCTCCTTGGAGCGCGCCAACCAGCAGCTGCGTGACGCCAACGATCGTCTCCTGAAGCTGACGGTGACCGACGAGCGGACGAATCTCCTGAACGACCGCTATCTGAAGCGCCGGCTCGCCGAGGAGTTCAAGAGGGCGCAGCGCTACGGCACGCCGCTGTCGGTCGCCCTGCTCGATCTCGATCATTTCAAGCAGGTGAACGACAAGTACGGTCACGACTGCGGCGACCAGGTCCTGCGGGAGTTCGGGCGCCTTCTGTCCGAGAACGCGCGCACCACCGACATCGTGGGCCGGTTCGGCGGCGAGGAGTTCCTCGTCGTGCTGCCGAACACGGATGGCATCCGCGCCGCCATCGTCGCCGAGCGCATCCGCAAGGCGGCCGAGGAGCATCTCTACAAGTCCAACGAGCTGGTGGTGCGGATGACCGTGAGCGCCGGGGTCGCGTCGTATCCCGCCAACACGCAGGTGCGCGACGAGAACGATCTGCTGCGGGCCTCCGACCAGGCGCTCTACCGCGCCAAGCAGGTCTCCCGCAACCGGGTGATCGTCGACCGCGCCTCGATGCCCCCCGACATCCTGGACGGCGATCTGTCGGCGATCTTCAAGGCGTCCTACGAGGATACGATCGGCCCGGGCGGTAAGGACGGGGCGCGCTAGCCCGGATTTCTCACCATAGACGTTGAAAGGGCTGTTCCCTTTCAGGCAT